>NZ_JAWQUO010000067.1:0-10316 GCF_033446605.1 Iodobacter sp. CM08
TTGTTCGAGTACTAATTTAACGGCTTCTGCACGAAATGCAGCGGTATAACGACTTGCCATGACTTACCTCCAGAGATGATTTTATCTCAATTGAAGGTGTCCATATTTAGCAGCCTACATCATAATGTTCATTTGTCCCATTTGTCAAGTTCATGACTCACCTATATGTTCGCGTAGCAAGTTCGCTTCGCATGGTGTTTAAGGTTGAACAAGAAAAACTATCCAGCAAAGACTGACGACGCCATAGCGACTGGTTTAAGCCTGCACAGATGGCTCCCTTTTAAGTGGATCAAACTTACTCCCGCACCACAAACAAAGAGACTCCACTTCCGATTCCTACTCTGGAGAGAGCTAAAGGATGTTTTCCGCATAAAAAACGCCGCAGACGCGGCGTATTGTGTAATTAGGGTGGCGAAGATGCTATCGGCTCGGTTTATAGTGATCTAAAGTCCGCCTAATAGAGAAACGCTGAGTAACTAGTACATCCAGCACTTCATCAACCATTTCTTCGTGTTTAGTGGGCAGATTTGCTCCATATGAGTGCTTAAACACATCTTCGTAAACATCTGCTACGGACTCCTTGTACTGCTGCTGTAAAGGGTGGCTGTCATCATCAGACATCAAACTACTGGCCTTTCCAGCTAGCCACCGTCTCTCCTCGATTTCATGCTCAACGCGAGTCATGCTGCCACCTCTTCACCGCAAAAAGGTTATATTTGTTTTACCCCTGACGACTGGCGCACATTCACTGCAGTAAATTGCCCGATATTGGCGCAAAGGTGCTCGTGAACTGCTTTAACTACGGCGTGGTGCATTGGGTAGTCAATACTTTGGCCCATAATCTCGCTATGCAATTCTGATGCGTTACTGGAAAAGTCCATATCGCTCGGAATACCTTGCAAGTGCTGAATCAGCTCCAAGCTCGGAAACAGGTAGCGACCATCCGGCATTTCGATGTAAACCGCGTCTTTACATTGGCGTGATTGGCTTTTTAGCATGGTTGGTGATACGCAGCTATTCGGGCGAATCAAGCGTGCGCGGCCTCCAGTCAATCCATCTTGCAAGCTTTTCGTGTGGCTCACATCGCGGCAACCGTCAAGGAACGGCTCGATCTCAGTCCAAATTGATTCAGAGCGCATTTCGCCGCCAACAGGCATCGCAAAATCAGGGTACACACTCGCCACCAAATAGTAGCGCTCTCGGCGCGTGAATCCGCCGAACTCGCCAGCTTGCAAAATTGCTTCAGTAACGTGATAGCCCCACTTGCGCAGCTTAATGCTCAGTAACATGCCTTCTGCTGCGTTCATAAAGCCGCTTACGTTTTCCACGACGACAGTAGTGGGCATTATTGTTTCGATCATGCGCAGCGCGTCATAAACCAAATCGCGGGTAGTGCTTAGGTCGTCAATGCTTTGCTGCTTGAACTTGTTGGCTTTTGCCACGCTAAAGTCGTCGCATTGCAAAGAAATATGGGCGATTGCGATTTGTGGCCCCGCTTCAACGTGTTCACGAACCATGTTCCAATTGACGCGTGAAATATCTTCGTTGATCAATAGGCGTGGGCTGATGTTCGCCAAAGCGTTGAGTGCACCTGTCTCCGTCAAGTCGCGGTTATCGCGTTTCTCGTTTGGGCGGAATTCAAGCAATGAATCAATCTCGAAACCACAATCAACAAGGCATCGACCATCAATCCCCGACGACATTGCTAAGAAGGCCTGTAGCGGCATGCTTCCCGCGTCCTTCTGGCGCTTTCTGATTGAAAACGTGTGATTGGGTAACGGTCGTACCAAAATGCGGCCTGCGCTCATTGTGAAGTGTACGCGTTCTGTATAACTGGGAATTGCCGCATCAAGAACCGACTGAGAGCCGATTTCAATGACAGTTTCAAGCGGATTATTTTTTCGCTTGTTGTATGTTCGTTGGTAAACCTTCTGCTTACCTTTAGCAGAAAAGGTCAACTCCAGCCCGTTCATTTTGCCGACTGGTGCAACATCATGGCGATCACCCGCAGAAAACCCCATAAGCGGTAGCCAGTTGCTACTTAACCGAATTTTGCGCTTGCCGCCAACGCCACCAATTGCAAGCTCCTTGGTGATGACTTCAGGAACAAAATGACGACCAATCAAACCTGAAGGCTTCACCAGATTCAGTGCACTAAAAAAATCCAATTGCTGTTGCTGGTGCTGTTGAATACTCATTCCCCAATGCTGTACTTAAAAGATAAATTCCATAAAGGGTGTAGTTGCGTGGTCAGTCCACACATCAATACTGACTTTCACGAAACTCGTTTTAGCAGGCAAAAAAAAATGGCCCATCTTCAATGAGCCTTTTTTCTTCATTACTCGCATATCTTAATGCGTATATTTAGCAGCAACTTCGGCTTCATAGGTTTCTGCATCTTGTTTATTTGTAAAATCACCAACACAGATCACCCCACCCTCCACACAATGCAAAAAAACACTATAAAATTCAGGATTTTCATTAGCTTCGACACTTCGATAAGATTCATTCATCACTATAATTAAAGGCTGAATTTCTGTTGTATCAAATAATTCTTTGACATCGCCACATTCAAGCTTATCTGAACCAAGATACTCCTTAATTGATTGTTCAGCATAACGCTCGAATTTATGTTTGATTTCAATTACAGCATTTGCAGTATTCATCATTTTTCCTTTCTTTAAAGCATTTAATTAATATATCCATATTAGGCCATTATGGCCCATTCGTCAATGAGCGTATTAGTATTAAGTGCCTCCATAAAGCATAAAAATAAATACTAATAAATAATGAGGGATTCGGCTTTAATACCCTTAAGCATAAGCGAGCGGCTTATGCTTAAGGATGAAGATGTTAAGCAAACAAGGAAAGTTGACCTTCATAATTTAACGCTGCTGTTACAGCTTCTTCCGCAAACTGTTTTAGTTTCACCACTGGAGCCAAAGGGCGTTCCGTAACCGCTTCCGTTGAAGGCTTTAGAAGCTTTGCCACACTGCCCGCTGCAAATCGCCTCAAAGCCTCTGCAATGCAATCTCGTGCGACAGCTACAAAGCCCGCCGTGCAGATACTTTGCCCTAATGCTTCATGTTGATTGGTATTGCACATATCTGAAACTAGGTCATAAAGCACACCCTTAAACAGTGCATGTTCTCGGGGCGTGAATTCTCGAATCAGTCCATCACCATACGGAGAGGCGATCTTAGGGTCTGTTGATCGGATTTTAGCAATGCCCTTAGTTAGAACATTTACAGACGGAGAATCTTCGTTATAAATTTGCATTTTAAACCCGTTCCCCTTCTCTATATCGCGGACTTCCTTTTCTTTCATTGCCGCATAATCTCTCCACCGTGGATCACCTTGTGGTACAACTTCAAGTAAATCACCAAGCCGTTGTTCCTTGTGCTCTGGCTTAATGAGCCAGTTAAAATCAAATTCAATCCCTTCAGAAACTGCGACCAGACATAGGCGTCTTCTTTTTTCGAATGAATTAAATTCACTCGAATCAATGACTGTTTCATGAAGGTTATATCCCCACTCTTTCAGGGTGGTTCTTAAAATTGCCATTGATGCAGTATTCGAATATTGAGTAACGTTTTCAAAAACCAGAATAGCGCAATTAAATCGGGCCAATAACGAAAGGAAGGGAACAATCAAATGCCCAACCTGATCGTGTTGCTCTGCAAATGCCGTTCCTTTTGCTGACCGGCCTGCGGTAGAAGCAGCTGAGCACGGAATTCCAGCACATAATATGGATACGGGTTTAATCATATTTGATACATGGCGATCAAAAGCCAATTCTTGCATCGGAGAAGCAAGATATACAGTGTCTTCGTTCCAAATTGGATTGAATTCGCTGGCATTATCGAGCAACTCATCCCTTATCTCATTAGCAGCCATAAGTTTTGCAATAACCCCTCCCTGCTCTAACCCCTCGTGAATTGCATAATCCAGAATACCAGCGCCATGTGAGATAGAGGCAGTAGTAACGACACCATTTTCCAACTCAGTCTTGAGTTGAAGGTTGCGTTCATTTTTACGAAGTTCTACATCAGTTGGCTGGATATAAATCGCATCCTTCGTAGTAAGAACGCGCACCGATGATAAGCCCTCAAACATTCCGATGACTTTATGAGAATTTAAATCAATGACGCCTAATTCTTTATTGCCTCGTTTTTTAAGAGTGACCACACGATCACCACTTGGATCACGTTTTAAAATTAAGCATTTATTCGAAGCTTGTTTTTCTATTGAATAGCTATCCCCCACTTTAAAGCCAGCACGTTGAGTGTCTGCGCCATATAAATAGATGCGTGGGGCTTTGCGATGAATTGTCACGGCGCGAATTGCATAGGATTTCAGCAAAGGATTAACAGAATTGATTGCATTCATCGGAATAAGTCCGGTTAGGCCCAGCAGGAAGCTGAGCTTATTTATATTTATCATGCCAACTTCAGGACACTTCGAGTGATATCAATTATTTGATTTTCGAAATGCCAGCTTCTGACGCATTTAAAAAATATCGTTACTCTCGCCATATGTCAGAAGAAGTAGCTCATGCATGGCCACGATGCTTCGATCTAAAGCTTCGAAAAGGAGCGCAAAATCAAGATCACTGCTGGAGGTATTGGCCTGCGCTACGAGAAGGCCATAAGCTTCCATGTGACGATGCTGGGCGGTTTGATTATTCGTTGCGGTGACATTTGTCATTTAGATATCCTTCGGACTAATCCGGCTTCACCCTGATATGGGTTTAGTTGTGCGGTCTGGCCACACATCAATAATGAGCTATTTTATCCCATCAGTCAACCGATAGGGATCAGTACCGAGGGGATTTTTCTCATGACAATTTGAAGTACAAAAAGAAAAAAGCCTCGTTCGAGGCTTTTTTCTTTTGCAATGAGCACTTTAAATGGGATTTGACGCCATAAAGTTAACCATACCGACTAAACATTTCTGATAATGGACGGAAGTCTTAATTGCGTCTTAAACTGTCTTATTATTTTATACCTTATACGTCACTATATTTATTCATCTTTTTTGGGAAATAGAAATGCTCACGAAAGTAGCCATTGTTATCGCCCTACTCACTTCAACTTGTTTTGCTGAAACACTAACTGGACGTGTCATTGGCGTCCATGACGGCGATACTGCCACCCTCCTCACAGCGGACAACCAAACCATTAAAATCCGCTTAGCTCAAATTGATGCGCCCGAACTGGGTGGCCAGCCCTATGGTGATCGATCCAAGCAGTCTTTATCTGACTTAATTTATTCTAAAAACGTGACAGTCGAAATTGAATCTAAAGATCAATACAAACGATCCGTAGGCAGGATACTTGTAGGCGGTATGGATGCTAACTTAGAGCAGGTCCGGCGTGGTATGGCGTGGTTCTATGTTCAGTATGGCCGTGACGCCTCTTACCGAGACGCTGAGAGCAAAGCAAAAGAAAACAAGCTTGGATTGTGGGCTGATTCGGCACCAACACCTCCTTGGGCCTACAGGCGTGAATCCAAGTCCCAACCAGCACCACAAGCCAACTTCAACCTACCTAAATTAGCCACTTCTTCAAGTAGCTCATGTAGCAACAAGCATTACTGCAAAGAGATGAGCAATTGTGCTGAAGCACTCATGTATTTAAATCAATGCGGCGTAAAAAGCCTTGATCGTGATGGTGACGGAGTTCCATGTGAAAGTCTCTGTAAAACACCAACGACACGCTAACGTTCATTTAAATCCAGAAAAGAGTGGTAAATATTTAGCGGTATTCAGTTCGATATTTACCACTTTAAAATTTTTGATGAGCCATCAATTCTTCCCTGATATTGATGGTGCAAATATTGTTGTTTTCTTTGAGAAAAATGGGGTAAAGGCTAAAATAATTCAGGAAATAATTATTAATCAAACCGATGCGTATTCAATCAATTCGATCTTATATCACCAATATACAAGCCAGTTCTATGCTAGTGGCAGCGAATTACAGAGAAACAATGGCACGAATTGATAGCCACTACGTCCAGCTAAATGCACGACGCAAAACACCAATTTTTAGTACCTAGTGGCTAACTAAAATTGGCAAACCTCCTCAATCTTGAGTATGCCGTTCACCTAAATAAGTGAGCGGCATTTTATCCCCCAAGACGGCCAGAGTAAATGCTACTCTCATTTTATTCTTGATAAATTAAATCCCATAATAATTTTCAGACGCAGTAATTGTTGGATAATCTTTATTGAATAACTCTACAAACTTTACCAGATTAGATTTTATATTCATTATGTCTTCATAAAAAACTTGTCCAGATTGTTTAGAAACAATATCAATTATTTCTAGTTTAACTGTTTCTATATCATTTGGCTCAATATGAAAAATTACTGTATTTGACTCCGTGTCGTATACTGCTCCACGTACATGAGAATACATTCCACGCCCACTTCTGCTTTCCCACGAAGCAGAAATATGACAACCAATGCTGTCATTAACCTTTATAAAAGCATTCAATTCCCCATCATAGGAACGGAACAATTTTAATTTTTCATCCGGCAAATGGTCGTCCCAATTGTATAATTTCATTCTAATATCATCAGATCTTGCAACGCCCAAAGTTTCTATTTTAATATCATTCATAATTTAAATTCCAATTAAAATTAAATTTACTTTTAATAAAACCAACTAGTATTTTAATCATAGCGCTAGCACATACTACTTTTTCCACTCTATTGGTATTACCCAGCACCACTCTTCGTCACTTTTTGGAACTTCTGCACATTTATGGAATAACTGTTACACGTATAGCTATTCAAGAGGAATACTTGCCTTACCAAGGGCAACATGACGCGAAGAAAATGCTGCCCATGACATGCGAAGCGTTTCTAGCTGGGCTTGATCCAGTTTTAAATAATCTCCTAGCCAATCAACTGACAAAAGAAAAGCCTCCTTTACTGTTGAATATCGGCCCTGCTTCAGATTGAACTTGACGCACTTCCTTTTCAGACCTTTAGACTGACCAACGACAACTCTAATATAAATTGTGTTTCGCTTTGATAATTCTAAAACGTTGATATAACGTGGGGACCCATCTTTAGCGCATAAGCTGAACGTTGCATAAATGGAACCATTAAAATTTTTGGCTTGCTTGGCTTTCAAGTATCGGGTCTTCAACTGCCCATCAAGCTCATTAGCTATCTTTGCTTCAGTAGCGGCAACATTCTTAGGTACTGCACATCGCTGAATTTCTTTCGTTTCTCCAGAAATCCGAATACGAATCAAACTTTTAGTTCTATTTCTCTTTAGCGTTTTAGAGAATTTCATTGGGTACAGGCCCATCTAAAGCAATTTAGCTTTTTGTCGATTGTCATCTTCTCGCTGCCATTTTGCATAAAACAAGGAAAGTTGACCTTTATAATTTAACTTCGCACCAATATTATTAATTAATTTTCAACAGTTTTTCTCCGTGCTGAATTTTTACTTCGCCTAGAGCTGTACTCAACTCATCCATAAGCGCAATTCGCAGTGCTGTTCGAGTATCGGCGACTGGCTTTTCGTGGTACTCATCAACCAGCGCAAGTATGCGTTTCGATCGTGCAATTGCATCCGTCATAGATTAGGCCCTATCCACTTAAGTTTGAGTCGTTGAAGGCTCGGTAATTTCTAACTTCTTGCTGTTTTGCCGATTCTGTCTGCGTATGGTCTTTTCCGGTGGTTACGAGATAGCAACTAAATGATCACGCACTTTGGCTTGAAAGCGCTCTGCACCTGCAATAGCTTCTTCTTGGGTTTCAAATACATGTTTATCCGTCTCAGGATCAGTCACATACGCCTCGTCGATCATGGGCGCGAAACCGTCAACGAAATCCCCATCTTTAATTTCTTCCCAACGACCTGCATGAACTTGTCCCACTGCACATTTTTTAAGAGTCTCAATGCTTAAAGTCATAATTTTCTTTTCCTATTCGTTAAGCGTTGTATTCAAGTCGCGGCAATATGGCGTGCAGTTCTTCAATAGTAAATTCACCATTCAAACGGGCTAGCCCTTTTTCTTCATCCAGCACGATTTCAGCTTCGGAATCGTTGATAATCTGCTGCGCTTCGCTATGTGTCATCGCCGCTTTTTCGTTTAGTTTTGAATTAAGTTTGTAGCGGCTCTAAAATTAGCCGCTACTTCGCCAAATGCGGCCGCATGGGCCAGCGCCCACTCGTACATTTCGTTGTCTTGCTGCCCTTTTAACTCAAGATTAATCCGTAGCTTTAGCATCTCTTCGTGGCGCATATCAAGCCACTTAGAGAATGTCACAAGGTTGGTCACGCTAGCATGCACTCTGAACGCATCCATAGGCATGCCGGACAGCATCTTAGACAGCGGAACCATGCCCGCTGCGAGCATTTGCGCGTCAAGATCGCTTGTATCAGTCATAATTCATTTCCCTTAATCACCAGCCAATCGTATTGGCCGGGACATTGATACCATGATGAGTGAGTACCTTCTCACGGAAAGCCTCCCATTCAACAGGCCCAGCCCCCTCGTGAGTGCAATAAAGGCACTGGTTTGCACCTGCTAGTTGCGCACTCGCCGTTGTGTGGACATCGATCCCGAACCGCACGCTGAACCGACCTACGCATGAGCCATCCGCAGCATTCACCCAGACGGTTTTACCATCCAACGATACGTCGATTTCAGCTGCTATTGAATCAGCTTTTTTACAGTTACGGCTGCGCTTTGCTTGTGCCTTTTTCACCGCCTTCTCAGCAGATGTGGCGCTTATCTGCCAAGTTCCACACTCGGCATAATCAGGGTCGGTTGGCTTGCCGCCATAGCTCCAAGAGCCATTAGGGAAGCGAACTACAGTCCAAAATTGTTCCATAATTTTTTCCGATAAAATTATTTTTGCTAGACTCAAATCCATAATTTTTTCTGGTGTTAGTGACAATAAATCAGCGGCATATCGTCGCCAGACTTGAGCAGAATTTCAGCGTATTCGTGGTTTTTCGCCTCCGCACTTGTCATTCCGAAAGCCTGATATGCGGGAGTACCGAAACTAATACTATCTGGAGCTTCTTGGCCGATCAATTTAGCAATGGTCGTTGCTACTTCACGGCAAGCTATTAGTCTATCTGATACGGGCAACTCGCCAATAACCCGCGCAAATCGGTCATATTCTCGACCATTTGAATCGAGTGCTTGGTAAGGAATACTGCTGTAATTCATGGCTACTTTTCCGATTTATTTGCTAATTCATTCCCCGTTTCGGGCAAGTCTGACATATTAATTTCAGGATTCTTTGACATTTTTCTACCTTCGGAATGATCCGGAAATACCCACAACAGGGTTTAGTTATGTGGTCTAGCCACACATCAATAATGAGCTTTTTTGTCCCTTTTGTCAATTAATGAATGGCCGGTTTGCATCTATTGAATTGGGGTTCTGCCTCATGCAGCAAAAACACATGAAGTGCTACCCTTTGCAGCACCACTGCTATATTGCAATGGTAAAAAAAGACTGTTGAAAACCATTTGCTTATTAAGAGAAATGAAAAAAAACCGCCCTAAAACATCGTTCTAGGGCGGCTGAGTATAAAGCTCGCTTTAAAAGCTTTGCTGTGAATGCACATCGGGCTCCGCTTCATCATTAGACACTACCTCAAGAGCACGCTGTTTGGTCACTTGTGCGTTTGTCAGCATGTTGCTCTTCACATCGTCAAAACCAAGTAGTTGCCGAGAAACAGCTTCCGGGCTGCCACACCTAAAGCTGAAAATTTCACGATCAAAGAAGAATCACGATCAGACCATAAACCAATGTAGTAATAGCAACTGTAAGTAGCAGCCCACGTACCCCGCTTTTATCAAACGATGCACCACAGGTTGCAGCAAGACCCCCAATTGCAGATGAGGCCATCATGCCAATACCATGCTTCCAATCACCACCAATCAGCGGCATTAGCACTAACATAGAGACTAGCCCACCAACTACTCCCCAGAAGACCATCATTGCAACGTCTAGCCCCATCGGTTTATTCAAATAGACACCAAAAATCTTCATGATTGTTATACCTCAGTCGGTTTTTAATGGAAGCCAATAAGAAATTTAATGATTTTATTTGCGCGTTTTAAAAAAGGGAATAAGGCTTATTTTCCCCTTGATGCAGCTGAATATACCGGATCACCAGGGCGGTTTGGGTGACTTCGAATAAGCTTAACTATACCTGATTATGTCTCTTGCTCAACCTCCTTGCTCAAACCACCTAAAAGGCCTAAGGTGAACGAACGTTCTTTTTTGGAGTGGTCGTCATGGCAATCAACCCAATCCAGATGCAAAAGGGGCTG
>NZ_JAWQUO010000068.1:0-10250 GCF_033446605.1 Iodobacter sp. CM08
GAAAGCTATTTAGGCTGGCGGCGATGGTTAGACCGCGCAGGCCAAAATATCACGGCAAAATCAGGGATTGAGCAGGCGATAGGAAAAAATATCCTTTTCAACTATTAATGCAGACAGAGCCTTTGAAAAAGGGGGGTTAGGGGGGATTTGCAGTTGATGTTGAGCTTAAACACGCAAAAAACCAAAGGCAAATCCCCCTCAATCTCCCTTTGAAAAGGGGGAAGTACGGCCCTTAGGGACAAACCGCACAGCGTTTCGTACAGTCACCACACTCAAATAAACCCGCCGTTTTTAGCGAGAAACAAACCATGCAATGGCAAGGAATTATTGAATTTATCAGCGTGGCAGAGGCACAAAGCTTTACGCTGGCGGCGCAAAAGCTAGAGATGTCAGTAGCGCAAGTGAGCCGCCAAGTCAGCGCGCTAGAGCAGCGACTTACCGCGCGCTTATTGCACCGCACCACGCGTAAAGTCAGTCTTACCGAGCAGGGCCAGCTCTATTATCAATATTGCCGCCCATTACTCGATGGCCTGCACGAGGCCGAGCTGGCGCTACTGCAAACGCAAGATAAGCCGGTAGGCAAGCTGCGCATCACCGCACCGGTTTACTATGGCGAAACCGTGGTGGCCCCCATCCTGCACCAATACCTAATCGACTTCCCCCAGCTCAATGCTGAATTACTACTCGATAACCGCAAGGCCGATCTAGTGGCCGATCATATCGACTTGGCTATTCGGCTAGGGCCGATGGATGAATCGTCCCTGATGGTGACGCAGCTAGGCAGCCGTATTCACCATGTTTGCGCCTCACCGCAGTATTTAGATCAATACGGCACGCCGCATACATTGGCCGAGCTAAAGCAGCACCAGTGCTTGATTGGCGCGGTAAATATGTGGCGATTTAAGGAAGGCACGCAGCACCGCGAAATATCCGTCAACGGGCGTTTGCGCTGTAACAGCGGAGGCAGTTTGGTGCAGGCGGCGCTAAAAGGCTTGGGGCTGGTGCAATTGCCAGACTATTACGTGGATGCTTATCTACAAAGCGGCCAGCTGATTAGCGTGCTGGAATCGTTTGCACTAGAAGACGGTATCTGGGCCATCGCGCCCCGCAGCCGTTTTATCCCGCCTAAAGTCAGCCGCTTTATTGAATACTTGCAAACGACTTTATTGGCGGAATAAAAAAACGGGGAAAACCCAAACCTTGAACCACTTCGGCCCCAGAGAACACGGAGTTTCACGGAGAAAATAGCTTATGAGTGAGGTTTTATAGGGTGTACAACGGCGAAGTCGTTGCGCACCGAAAACGGTGCGCAAGAAAAGCGACTTGCACACCCTATACAAAACCAGACTTTACTGATTGTTGACCTTAAATTGATAGGATTAGGTTTCACCCGCCCTACAAAAACAGCAGCAACCTAGCCCCCTGCCCGCTTCACCACCCAGCCCTTAGGCTTTAAGAATTCCAGTACCACATCGCAATGATCCCCTTGCACTTCGATCACGCCGTCTTTAACTGTGCCACCTGATCCGCAACGCGTTCGTAGCTGCTTCGCTAGCACAGCTAATTCATCATCATCCAAGGGCACGCCTTTGATCAGCGTTACGCCCTTGCCCTTACGACCCTTGGTTTCTCTGGAAACGCGTACCACCCCATCGCCTACTGAGCGTGGCGCTTTTTTGCAGATACATGCGTCTTTAGGCTGGCTGCAATCTGGGCACATGGTGCCGTGTTCGGTGGAATAAACCAGACCACCTAAAGCTTTTTTCATCATGATGTATTCAGTAAGGAACAGACAGCGGCAGTCTAAGGCATTTAAGAGCTTTATGAAGAAAAAATGACTGAATGCGCGTAAGGTGTTGACAAGGGACCAGATGAATCGTATTATTCGGGCCTCTGTGGGGGGGTTACCCCAGCGGTCAACGGGTCCGGACTGTAAATCCGGCGGCTTAGCCTTCGAAGGTTCGAATCCTTCCCCCCCCACCAGAAACCAAATCAACAGGCGCTTAGCCTGTTTTTTTTCGCCTGCAGTTTATAGCTTACGGCGCGTTGAAATACGCCGCAGCTATAAATATCTCTCAGCTTAAGATCTCCCCCAAGCGGCTCTTTCATTAATAAACTGATAGTAGCGCAGTAGCATAATCTGATTATTTCTATCCAAAAGTGCCGGAGGTACGGGCCCAAAGGTAGCTGAGCGGCGCACAATCTGCAAAGCCGCTTCATCCAAAGCAGGGTTGCCAGAGGTTTGCTCTAGTGTCAGTGCGGCGATATTGCCATCGCCATTAAGCACCAGACGAAACTGCAAAGTGCCAAACATTGATCGGCCATTTTCATCCTTAGGAAAATTCATTTGCCCGATGCGCTCTACCTTGCGACGAATTTGTGGCTCCCAAATCGCAAATAAAGCCCGTGTATCCACGCTTTGCTGCGCCCGATTAGCCCCATCTTCTTGTCTATCTTCTTTAGGCTTGATATCGGCATAATGGGTAATCAATTCGCGTGGCTTATTGCTGCTTAAGGCATCACCTATGCCATCAATCACCACTTCTTTTGTGGCTACCTGCTTGCTTGCTACCTCACTCGCTGGACGAGCAGGCACGGAGTAATCTTTTTTCTGCACCACACGAGTGGGCGCTTTAGTCATCACAGGGGGTGGAGTGGGGACGGGAGTAGGTTCAGGTGTTGGCTTAGACTTAGACGCTGGCTTGGGCTGCAATTGCAGCTGAATCGATGAATCCCCCTGCTGTGGCAAAACACGCGGCGCAGCAGCGGGTAGCAATAAAAATGACAGATGCGCAAGAATAGAGAGGGCAAGGCCAGACCATAGCCAGACCGAGCTTTTCTTGATTTCATAAAACGAAGCGTTATCCATAGCACCCGAATAGAAAACTGTGCGGGGCATTCTACATAAGCACTGGCCCTTATAACAGTAAACTTCTGTCATTCACTGGCATAACTACCAACACAGCTTAAGTTTCACTTCATATTCAAGGTATCAAATCATGGCTTAAAGAGAGCAAAACAGAGAATCCCCATGCTAAAGAAACCCCTGCCCCTCCTCTTGCTACTGGCAACGGTGCTCTATGCCGTCTGCAGCTACATGCAAAACGGCCTGCCCAGTCAATATTGGGATTGGCGACATGAGCTGGTGCTGCTCAGCGGGGTGCAATTAATGAGCGTGATGTCGGCCGCCATGCTGCTTGCCGCACGCCCAAGCTGGCTAGAAAAGCCGCTTCATGGCTTAGATAAGATGTATGGCCTACACAAGCAGCTAGGCATTGCTGCGGGCCTACTACTGGCCTGCCACTGGCTGATTAAACTCTCACCCAAGCTGGTGATGGCGCTAGAGTGGGCTACCCCCAAAGTTAAACATGCTAAGGGCGCAAAAGATCCGCTGATGTCGCTCGCCAAAGATATGGGGGAATGGGCCGCTTGGGCGGTGCTGGCCATGGTGATCTTAGCCCTGCTTCGCGCCGTGCCCTATCGTCTGTGGCGAAAGGTGCATAAACTATTTGCACCGCTGTATTTGATGGGTGCTTTTCATGCCTTAATTTTAATGCCTCAAAACCTATGGCTCAGCCCCGTTGGTGCCTTAATGGCGGCCTTGCTCGGGATTGGCTCAATCTGTGCGATCTATTCCCTATCGGGAAGAATTGGCCGTAACAAGCAAGTCAGTGGCCAGATTAGCCAGATCACCCCACTTTCTGCCAATCAGCTGGAAGTCATTTGCCAGATGAATAGCCCATGGCCTGAGCATCAAGCAGGGCAATTTGCCCTGCTAAGCTTTGATCCAAAAGAAGGTACGCACCCTTACACCATCGCCTCTGCCCCCCGCAAATCAGGCGAGCTACGCTTTATCATTAAATCACTTGGCCACTACACCAGCACCTTAAGCAGCACGCTAACAGTAGGCCAGCGCATCAAGGCAGAAGGCCCTTACGGCTGCTTTGATGGTGGACAAAACACGCAGCGCCAAGCGTGGATCGCTGGTGGCATTGGCGTTACGCCCTTTTTAGCTTGGCTAGAAAGCCCCAACTTTAACAACGCACAAATCGATTTTTATTACTGTATAAAAAGCGCAGCCGAAGCCGCTAAATTGGATGAGATTCAAGCCGCTTGCCTAGCAAAAAACATCCGCCTGCATCTTATAGAGGGCCAAAGGCTAAATATCGCCCAAATACAACCCGAAAAGCTGGCCGATATCTGGTACTGCGGCCCACAAGGCTTAGGCACGGCGATTAGCCAATATCTATCCCAGATGAGCCAGCCCCCACGCTTTCATCACGAGGCATTTTCTATACGCTAAATAAGCAATTGCCGCCTAAAAATTCTACTTTAGGTGGCAATTTATCTGACTCCCCTTACATCGTAATCGGCTTGAATAAAAACCAAGCCAGCACACTACAATTAATCAGCACCGTTAGCCAAAACACCACTAAAAACGCCATTTTCTTCGACTTATGCCGATATCTTTGCTGCGCGCATAAAGCCCCAGGCCAGCCGCCTAATAATGCCAGCAGATGTAAAGTACGCTCTGCCACTCGCCAACGCTGGTTTTGTGCCGCCGTTTTATCAAAACCATAAATAAAATAAGTGATCAAACTCAAAACACCATACAGCCCCAAAATTAGCCACGGCAATTGGCCGATGAATGCGGCCAAAAATAAAACTCCACAAAAAAGCGTGGCAAATATCATCGTTAAACTCGTCTAATTGTTCATTATAAAAAATACTAACATTCAATCTCCGGCCCAATAAACCCCAGCCTTGCAATTCAGTCCGCAGCATATCAGTTAAAATACAGACCGCTAGATGCCCTATTTCTATTTAGAAAAACACAGCAGAGCCTGAGCATAACCTCGCCCAATGATTACGCGACTCTCAGCCTGCTCCGCCAAAACTATCCAGCATGGCGCTTGCTGGCATCTCCTCATGCACCACTCATTGCCAGCTTTTTGCAACGCGTGTTTATCACGCTTAATGTCCGCGTAATGAGCGAGGCCGATTTAAACGAGGCATTAACATAATTTATAAAAATCAGAGGATATAAAATGAGTTTGGCAGCAAAATTTTTTCGCTGGCATCGCTGGATAGGCTATCTGGTGGCATTGCAAGTATTAGCTTGGATTCTTGGTGGCTTGCTGTTTGCATGGCTGCCTTTTCAAGACTGGATTAAATGTGGTGAGGTGATGGATAAACCGCGTCAACCACTGCCCGCTAATTGGGCTAGTAAAATCGGGGCTCTGCCTAGTGATAAAGGCCCGCTGCTCAGCATCCAGAGCTTGGCCACGGCACAAGGCCCAGCGATCAAGCTGCATTATGAAAAGGAAGATCTGCTGCTCAGCGCCGCAGGCGGTAAGCTTGGCGAAGCCAGCCAGGCCAGCGTTAGCCAATTTGCCCGCAGTATTTACAAAGGCGATGGTGTTTTAAGCGAAGTACTCAAAATTAAAGAAGGCCCGCGCCGGCTTGGCATGGTGCATGAGTTTGCTGCGCGCAAAAATATCTGGGTGGCGCGTTTTGACGATAAGCTACAAAGCCGCTTCTATTTTGACGGCCACAGCGGCGAGCTATTGGCGGCAAGAAATGAAGCGTGGGTGCTCTACGATTTTTTCTGGCGGCTGCATGTTATGGATTACGCCGAAGGTGAAGACTTTAACAACAGCCTGCTGCGCGGCACATCTATCATCGCCATGCTGCTAACCCTTACCGGCTTTGCACTAAGCTTTTTCGCCCTCCGCCGCAGCTGGCGCAGACGGTACAAATAATTGTAGGGGTACGGCATGCCATGCCCTGATGCTAAACCAGCATTTTCCAAGCTAAGCCCAGCACGGCACACCCAGCAATCACAGCCATCACGGATATTTTATATCTGAATAACGCCACGGCAGCCGCAAGTGCAATCAGCGCGGATGGCCAATCAAGTCCCCCAGCAACACAGCTGTAGGGGCACGGCATGCCATGCCCAGATACATACCCCATAGGCCACAACACGTGATAGCCAAAAAATAAGGCTAAATTTAAGATCACCCCCACCACCGCAGCGGTTATCGCGGTCAGCGGCGCGGTAAATTTAATATCGTTATGGGTAGATTCTACCAGCGGGCCACCAGCCAAAATAAAGATAAAAGATGGCAAAAAAGTAAACCAAGTCACCAGCGCAGCCGCAGCAGCCCCCGCTAAAAATAAGCTATCTGGCCCAAACAAAACCTTGGTATAGCCCCCCACAAAACCAACAAAGGCCACTACCATAATCAGCGGCCCAGGTGTCGTTTCCCCCAGCGCTAGCCCCGCTATCATCTGCTGCGGATTCAGCCAGCCATAGTGATCCACCGCGCCTTGATACACATAAGGCAATACCGCATAAGCACCGCCAAAGGTCAACATGGCCGCCTTACTAAAAAACCAAGCCATTTGCGTTAGCGTGTGATCCCAGCCGTAATTCACCAGTAGCCAAGCCACAGGAATCACCCACAGCAGCAAGCCTACTCCACACACTTTAAGCAATACACCCCATGAAAAACGCGCATGTTCCGGTGTCGGGGTATGGTCATCAATCAGTGCAGGGGCAGACGAGATACCCGCCTTTGCATGGCCACCACCCACTTTAAATTGCTCAGGTACAATGCGCCCGCCAAGATAACCAATCGCCGCAGCCCCAGCTACAATCAGTGGAAAAGGCAGTTTAAAAGCAAAGATCGCCACAAAAGACGCGGCAGCAATCGCCCATAGCGTGTTATTTTTTAGCGCTCGTGAGCCGATACGATGTGCAGCCTGCACCACAATCGCCGTTACTGCAGGTTTAATCCCATAAAACAGGCCAGCCACAATAGGCTGATCACCAAAGGCGATATAAACCCACGATAAGGCAATCAAAATAAACAACGATGGCAGCACAAACAGCACTCCTGCCACAATCCCGCCACGGGTTTTATGCATCAGCCAGCCAATATACGTTGCCAGCTGCTGCGCCTCGGGGCCTGGTAAAACCATGCAGTAGTTCAGCGCGTGCAAAAAGCGCCGCTCAGAAATCCAGCGCCGGTTTTCTACCAGCTCCTGATGCATGATAGAAATCTGCCCAGCAGGCCCGCCAAAGCTGATAAAACCTAGCCTTAGCCAGAATCCAAAAGCCTGCCAGAAGCTCACCGGTGCTGGAGTATATTCAGCTGCAGTAAGCGCTGAAGCTTCATCTTTTTTCATCGTTTCCCTTTCAAAACAGAATAATGATTCAGGATCAGAGCTTTATTTCCAACAAAGCTCGGGCAGTTCTATTTGTTCGGCTGGTGGTAAATTGCTCACGCTGGCCATTAAGATCAGCGTAATAAGATTCGGCGATATGATCTTCAGCCAGCAGATTGGCCAGCGAGATACGTAGCTGCACGGCAGGATTAATCTTCCATAGCCCATATAAATCTAGCGTGCGTTTGGCTGGCGATTTTATCGTCTGAGTCTGAGATAGCCGTGTGGTACTCGTGCTTTGAAAGTTGAAATTCCCGCCCGTGGTCAGTGCGCCTGTTTTGTAATCAATCCCCAAATTAGCACTTAGCGGTGTTTGCTGATCCAAGCGGTTATCTGGGCCAGGAGCAGATTCAACCTTTGACCAGTTAGCCGATATATTGGCGCGCACATCCAGTGCTGGCGCTTCAGCAATATACTGGCGCAGATTAAATTTAGCCTCCAGCTCCACACCAAACAACTCAGCGCGGCCTTGGTTGCTGCGCTGTGATAGCCATACGCCATTCGTTTCGGATAACTCAGACAGAATCACATCATCAATCCGGCGGGTATAGCTACTGACACTCAGCACACCCCCTTCACTCAGATAATGCTCAAACGCCAGATCAGCCCCCCATGCCAGCTCAGGCCTGAGATTTGGATTACCTTGTGTATCCGGAGTTGTGGCGCTGTTGTCATTAGCAACAACTCGGCGCGGCGTTAAATCACGAGTAGTGGGCGCTTTATAGGTGCGAGATAAGGCAAACCTCAACTGGTCTTTTTCACTTATTTTCCACAAAGTGTGTAGCACAGGACTCAGCACGCCAGAGCGATTTTCAAATGCCTCCTGCCCCATACTTTGGGTGCGTATCCCTTCCCAGCGTAAACCTAGGTAGGCCGACCAGAGTGGCGAGATTTCCCATTCATCCTGAGCAAATACCGCGATTCGGCCAACTTTAGCCAAATAGGTTTCATCCAGATTATGAGCGGGTATAGTTTGGGTGATTTCACGCTGAATATTATCTTCGCTACGCTGGCTATATTCCCCATCCCAGCCCAGAGCAAAGGTATGGCCCTCTATATAGCCATTAGAATATTTGCCGTTTAAGCTAAGCCCTTGGTCAACCACTTCTGTGGTGATACGCCGATTTAGCACCGGCTGAGCATGGATATCAAAGCCATCAAGGCGGCTTTCTGCATTGCTGCGATGATCTGCTACGCCCAGTTTTATATCTAGCTTTGCCCCACCCTCCAGCTTATGTAGCCAGCCCAATTTGCTGCGTATCTGGCTACTATCGGCATCCAACACAGAATCGTTGCGAACAAGCTGCGGTAATCCCCCCAGCGCAGTCTGGCGGCTTTCATGACTACTCCCTGTGGAGCGCTGAAACCGCAGCAGACTTTCCCAGTTTAAACTATCTCCGCCATCTAAGGCCCACATCAGCCGTGGTGCTAAGTTAAATCGCTCGCTCTGGCTATCGTCTTGCTTATCTGTACTGCGTTGCAGGCGCAGCACGCCTAGATTATCAAACTCAAGCTGATCAAGTCTGGATAAATAATTGCCCTTATCCTGCCCAACCCCACTCGCCACCGTATAAGAAAAAGCACCATCGTGATCAGCAAACAAACCATCCAACGATAAAGCAGGCTGCCCATCCGTGTCGGAAACAGCCAGCTTGAGATCGCGGCGGGCCGTTTCAATTTTTTTCTTTAAAATAATATTAATAGAGCCAGCAATCGCCTGTGCGCTGACATCCGCCGTTGCTGCACGGGCAATTTCAATACGCTCAATCAGCTCAGGGGATAGCGAGTCTAAAGAAAAACCAGGCGGGGCCCGATCGCCATTTAGTAAAATCTGCGTATAACCACTGCCAAGACCACGCATTCTGATCTCACCACCACGGCCTTGAACACCCCGCACACTAATACCCGGCAAACGCTTTAAGACATCGGCGAGGCTGCTATCGCCATAGCGAACAATGTCCGCGCCCAGAATCACTGTTTTAGCCGCAGTAGATTCACGCCTATCATCGCCATCCTTCACCCCGCGCACCTCAACCCTCTGCACTTTTTGCACTTGGCCTTTGGGCTCGCTCGAAACAATCACGGGCTCTTCAGCCATCCCATGCAAAGCAATCAAGCAAAATAGAGCGCAAGGTACAGAGATAAAAAATCGCATGGCTAATTTTTAATAAAAGTAAGATCGCTTACTATGCCATATTGATAAAAAATACACTCAACTTATATTGAATATTCATATACATTTAATAAATGTAGTTTATTCAGCAGCGCTCATATTTGCAATCCATTCCAATAATCCTTGCTCTGCACCGTTTTCAATACAGATCACACCGCTTTTTTTCAGCAAATCTGGGATATGTTTATCAATATAAACAATCTGCGGATGCCTACCTGCAGCTCGAATCATTGCGATCGGATCCACCACATTAAGACTCGTTCCTACAATGATAAAACTATCATCGCTGTTTAAACCATGAATAAGCCAATGCAAAGCTTCGTATTCAGGGGCCATTTCACCAAAAAACACAATGCCAGGCTTTACCATTGCGCTACTACATGCTGGGCATTCAATTGGCTCAAAAGCTTGCTCAGCAATATCCCAATAATGAAAGCAATCGGCACAAGACATCTGATCAATTCGCCCATGCAAATGCAAAACATCTAAAGTGCCGGCTGCTTCATGCAATAAATCAATATTGCTAGTGATCACCTTAATCGACTGGCTTTGCTGTAATTTTGCAATCGCCCTATATCCAGCATGCGGCTTAGCCTGAGCATATTGCAATTTACGTTCGTTATAAAACTGAAACGTTAAGTCTCGAATAGCCTGATCTTGGATAAATCGAGGGAAATTACAAACTTGCTTAATATCATAACTCTCCCAAAGCCCCCCGGAATTGTTCACGCCGATTGAAATTTGACCCACCCTGCCGATCGAATTTTGACCCAGGGCCGAGCGTTGCTTTTTATCGGAGCAACTGTGGATAAGTCTAGCAAATAGCGGGCCACTCACCCGCTAT
>NZ_JAWQUO010000069.1:0-6989 GCF_033446605.1 Iodobacter sp. CM08
AGAAAAACTCCCGACTTGGCCCAATAGCCGAATTGACGAGCTGCTGCCATTTGTTAAAGATCAGAGCCCACAAGATAACGAAGGCTAAAGCAGCTGGCTAGGTGGGAGGGCTGAGCGCTTACCTCACTCCCACCGAATTCAATAATTTGTCCGTTTTGTACAATAGTGAACTAAGTTGATGGTTAATACTAATTCCTACCTAATCAACTCTATGTAGGAGTAAATCAAATGATAGAAATCGAAGCCATGTTCCCAGTTATGGTGACTCAAAATTTGGAATCCGTGAAACAGTTTTACGAGGCAGTATTTGGTTTTAATGCCGTCTTTTATGATCCTAATTTTTACCTACACCTCGTATCACCCAATACAGGCGCCCAACTTGGCTTTTTGTTGCCTAATCACGATGCTCAACCTGATTTTCTTCATCCTATGATGTCTGCCGATGGATATGTTATTTCACTGGAAGTGAAAGATGCAGCAAAGGCGTATAGAGAAGCAAAAAGTCTGAATCTGAATTTTGTCATGCATTTAAAAGAAGAAGTTTGGGGGCAAATACATTTTATGTTGCAAGACCCTGCGGGTTTTCGTGTTGACGTAGTTCAACACTTGGATGATGTAGGTAAATAGTCAATTATGAAGATAACAAAAAGCTCCAGCCGACCGCTATCGCGTCGGCTGAGCTTAACGTTAGAGGTCATTACTGGCTTGTTTTTTTAGCCTTGCTGTTTTGTGTTGGTTCTTTAGCTTGTTGCTCTAGTTTGTAATTGCTTTTCCTTTTTTACTGGCTTTTTTATTAGCGGCTTTGGCTTATTGAGCAAATAGGGACAGACCACGATTAATTTACTACACGCGTATCGCCGCACCACATCAAGCTACAAAGCGGAGATAAGCCATTTTACTTACGCACAATAACTTACAGCCTGATAAAAAAAACAGATCAGATGTAATCACGTTGTAAATAAGCACCTATTAATGTAGTCTGCACGCTCCCATTCGACCATAGATTACCTCCATGACACCCAGCGATCTGCTCGCCTCTTTTGCCGCTGCTTTTAATCAAGATCATCGTTTAATCAGCCTGCAACTTGGCGATGGGGCGGCCTGGGGCGAGCAGCTTTTGCCGCAGCAGGTCAGCGGCAGCGAGGGGATTGGAAAAACTTTCCGCTACCAGATTGATTGCTTGTCGCCAGATGGCGGCATTGAGCTTAAATCTCTGCTTGGCCTGCCGATTGTTTTATCTGTGGCCGATGCCGATGGTGGGCAGATTGAGCGCTGCGGCGTGATTAGCCAAGCGCAATTGCTTGGATCTGATGGGGGTTTTGCTAAATATTCGCTGACAGTAGAGCCGCCATTTGCCTTACTTAGATACCGGCGCACTTCTCGCGTGTTTCAAGAGCTGTCCGTGCCGGATATCGTGAAGCAGGTACTAGCCGAGCATCAGGCGATGAACTCGGTGTTTGCTGCGGTGCAAACGCTGGATTTCAAGCTATCGGGCGAATATCCTCCCCGCTCTTATTGCGTGCAGTACCGCGAGGATGACCTTACATTCATCACTAGGCTAATGAAAGAAAGCGGACTGTCGTGGCGCTTCGAATCCTTGGCTGGGGACTCGCCTCAAGTGCAGCTGGTGGTTTTTGATGATGTCTTCTCCATTCCCGAAGCTGCGGATCCCATCGCTCGCTTTCATCGTGCGGATGGCAGTGAAGAAAGCGACTCACTTACAGCATGGAACAGCCAGCGGCAAATCGGCAGTAGCTCGGTTTCTCTTGCTAGCTTCGACTACAAAGCCAGCAGTACCAGCCACGGCTTAAGCGATAGCGCGGTGGACCAAGGCGATGGCGGGCAGCAAATCCAAGCAAGCTTGGAATATTACGACCCACAAGCACATTACTACGCCAGCGATTTAGACGCGCTTAACCACGATGCCAAGCTGCGACAGGATGCTTTAGACGGGCAAAAGAAATCGTTTACCGGCTCTGGCACATTGCGCAGCCTGCAAGCGGGGCAGTGGTTCCGCTTAGAAGATCACCCAGCTCATGATTTCGATTCGCCTGAGCAGCGAGAATTCGCCATCACCGAGCTAAAATTCACGGCAAATAATAATTTTCCAGCCAATCTTACCCAGCAGCTTGGCCTCATTGCGCCGAGCTTACTCGTAGAAGCGGCTTCAGCCGATAATCCACCTTATAAGACCGACTTCACCGCCCAAAGACGCGGCCAGCCCATGCTTAGTCACCTTGGCGAACAAGAATTTACCAAACCCACCAGCCGTGGCGTGCAAACCGCCACCGTAGTTGGCCCTGCTGGATCAGAAGTCCACACCGACGAGCAAGGCCGGATAAAAATTCAGCTACATTGGCAGCGAGCTCAGGAGCACCCTGAGTTTGGCGCAAACCTAGACGATAAGTCGTCCTGCTGGATTCGTGTTTCTATGCCATCCGCCGGAGCAGGCTTTGGCCACCAGTTTATTCCGCGAATCGGCCAGGAAGTTCTGGTGGATTTTATCGAGGGAGATATCGACCGGCCCATCGTTACCGCCGTGGTTCACAACGGATCTCATCCACCTTCAACATTCAGCGGCGCAGGCAGCTTGCCCGCCAATAAAACCCTATCTGGCATTAAGACCAAAGAATTTGAAGGCGGCCAATACGGCGAGCTGCTGTTTGATGACAGCAAGGGCGAAGTGCGCACTAAATTATCTAGCGAGCACGGTAAAACCCAGCTTAACCTTGGCTATCTGATCCATCCACGAACCGACGGTAAAGGTGAGCCACGCGGCGAAGGCTTTGAGCTGCGCAGCGACAAACAAGGTGCCATTCGCGCCAGCGGCTTACTCATCAGCACCGAAGCCAAAGGCGGCGCGAGCGGCAAGCAGCTCGACCGCAGCCCCGCGCAAAGCCAGCTGGAATCCGCTTTAGATACAGCCAAAAACCTCGGCGAATACGCCACCAAACAACTCGCCGACAGCATTGAAACTGGTGATGACGATCAAACCATCAAGCCCGACAACAGCGCTGGGGATAAAGCCAGCCACGGACATCTTTACCACCATGTACACGCCAGCAAAAGCTTTGAAGCGGGTAGCAACACGGATAAAGACGGCAAAACAAAATCCAAAGAGCAAGCTGGCCAGCAAAAAATCATCCTGCTGCACGGTGAAGACGGCGTGGCCATCACCACCCCGCAAAGCCAGACCCTCAGCGCAGGCAGCAACCTAGACCAAGTCGCCCAAAGAGACACCAACCAAAGCAGCGGCCGCCGCTGGATTCACAACGTAGGCCAGCACATCAGCCTATTTACCGGCGGCATTAAAGACAAAATCACCATGAAGCTGATCGCCGCCAAAGGCCAGCTACAAATGCAGGCCCAAAGCGACGATATCGAAATCACCGGCGACAAAAACGTCAAACTCACCGCCATCAAAGGCAAGGGCCTCTTTAACGCCAAACAAGAAATCCTGCTCACCGCCGGCGGCGCTTATATCCGCATCAAAGACGGCAAGATCGACCTGCATGCACCGGGCAAAGTCAGCATCAAAGGCGGCAGCCACGACTGGGGCGGGCCGGCGAGTTTAAAACCGCCTTTGCCAGTTATGCTAAATGATGATGCTACGTGGGTAAAAGCCGCAGCATTTTATGATGATGAATGGAAAACTGCATGGCCAATTGATAACTTGAAAGTCAGTATTGGCCAGCAAACAATTGCTGATACCTTCAGCATTGATTTATCAAAAAAGAGCTAATCAAACATGGCAAATAAACAAAGCGAGCACTTACTTAGCCCTGAGGATGGGGAAGTCAGTATGGTCGCCAAACCTGATATAACCGAGAAAGAGATTTTTGATGACAGGCAGCTCATTATTCAGCGCCTGGATGCGGCCTATTTAAACCTTACAGATGCCATGGCCCCATTTCAGCGTAAATGGGATACAAACCCAATGAGTGCGCTTTCTGAGGCGGTTTTAGATGGGGCTGCTGCGGGTGTAAAGGGCTGGGGTAATGATTTTACTGAAATGTTTGAGAAAAAAACATGGGTTGAGCTGGGCCAGAAAGTTGAAAATGCAGCAGGCTCTGTATACGACACAACCAAGCAATATGCCATTGGTCTGCAAAAAGACATTGATGCTTCGATAAGCAAGGCAAGCACAACCATTAAAAACGCCGACCATACATTGAGCAACTGGTCTTGGTGGCAGGCTCAGATTGATGATGCGGCTACAACCGTGCAAGGGAACTACAAGTCAGCGAAACAAAAAGTAGACCACGCCGTTGCTACTGCAAATAATACTGCCGATAAAGCACGAAAGATTTATACATACCGTAATGAAATCCTTAATCTGCCAATATTAATCGCTGAAGGCGATCCAAAGCTTATCCAAAAATTTGTTGATACCGTACTCATGGATATCGATAAAGAACTGGCTACTGACATTAAGAACGACCCAAACTTCTATGTTGTGCTGGAAATTATTGCCGACCATGAAAGTGTACTTTCGTACCTTAGCTATGTCAGCCTTACCTTGGAGGCAATCCCTCCTAATTTTTACGCCTATCTTGCTGCACAAGGTGGCGCGTACTTAATGATTGAAGTTGTTATGCTTATTGTAACGGCCCTCATTTCTGCAGGTACAGCAGCCGCTG
The DNA here is from genome assembly GCF_033446605.1 of Iodobacter sp. CM08. Taxonomy (NCBI): domain Bacteria; kingdom Pseudomonadati; phylum Pseudomonadota; class Betaproteobacteria; order Neisseriales; family Chitinibacteraceae; genus Iodobacter; species Iodobacter sp. CM08. The sequence goes on from NZ_JAWQUO010000069.1 coordinate 4,641, forward strand.
CACGCATTACCGCCCTTGCGGCACGAATCGCCACTAGTAGCAGCAAAGTGGCGGGTGTGGTCAAAAAAATAGAGCACGCCCAGCAAGCATTTTCAGCTTTTCAGCGCTGCCTTGAAGATTTCTCCAGCGCAACTAATCAACTGCACCGCTTAGGCGAAAAACTCACTAAGGCTCGTTCACGAGGTGTAAGGCTAAAAGGCAGCACCAGAACCACGCTCAATGCCAAACGTGAAACGATTAAACGTGATCATAAATGCCGTATCTGTGGCAGCACCAAACACAGCACACCTCGAAGCCTCCAAGGCACCGTGGTTTATGAATAACCAACAATCTGTCTGGTAAAGAAATCATGCTTGGGAATATAGGAAAAGATAGCAAATACCTAAACCGTATTAAGGATGCGACAGCACATATCGCGGATCATCCTCGTCATCACGGAATAAAGATGCAGGCGCATCATCTTATCTCTGCGGATGGAGTACATGAATCTAGGTTAGGAAAGAAACTCGCGGAGTTTGGTTACGATATAAATCTTTTGCCTAATCTTGTATTTATTCCATCCTCACTTCAAGGAGCGTGTCACTTAAGCGTACAACCTCATAGAGGGAATCACACCGCTCCAATCGCATCAGAATTAGATGATGATTTGGATCACCCTGATACTTATCATACAATGGTTAGCAAACGCATAAGAGAGATGGCCGATCTTCTCTCACAAAACTGCCCTGGTGACGACGCCCAACACAGAGCAAAAGTTACAAAAGAAATGAATAAAATTAGTAATAAAATACTAAACATGATTCAAAAAGCTCCAGCACTTGCTCCATTAACATATATAGCGAGTTCTTTTTCTATGGGGGCAAATGGTTGCAAGGGGGTTGACCAAGTACCTACTCATCGTCGTGTCAATACACCGTGCCCTGTTGATAGAAATCATGAAGATAAACAAGGTAAAAATCAAAACAAGGAGAATATAAAATATAAACATATCTCAGTAGCATACCAATTGAAGGCAGGATCATAAAATGAGTACATATAATAAAGAGTATTATTTCATTCTTGAATTAAATAATAAAAGCATGCCAATTTTATCACCAGACGAGGATACTGCTGAGAAACCATACACTACCCAGCAACTACCATTAGGCACTAAGCCTCTTATCTTTGAAAATGGCAGATTAGACAGACAAAGAGCAAAAAATATTACCCCAGTATCGCCACCTCCAAATATATTATTTAGTGGGTCTAATATCGTTGTAAAAGACAATATACGTGAAAAATTAATGTTGCTAGATATTGAAAACCTAGCCATTCAGCCTTCAATATATATAGATCATAAAGATCATTGGCATGAGAATTATTGGTTCCTAACCTTCACAGACAGATTTGATTGCTGGGATAGAGATAAATCTACATATGATCCTGATCCTCTAGACCAGCTTGGCCCACCACGATATGAAATCTACACTTACTCGTTAAATGACGATTTGCTTGAAAAAACCCCATTGAAATCTAGGCTTATTTTTAAAATGGGAGGAACAACAGAAGGCAATATTGTTGTGCACAAATCCCTTGCTGGTTTATTTAACACCAGTGGCGCTGTATTAGTTCCAATTAGTGACTTTGGTGTAACTTACCCATAAAGCAATATTTAGTAAATGTTACGGCTAATTATTGCCAGCAATAAAAATCAAGTTAGCTGGCAATAATTGATACCCAAACCACCTGATTACTCGCTACACCGACCGCACCGGCCGGGGGCAGAATATCGAGTGGGATGGCACAGACGCCAAATCCAAAGCGATTCGTGAATACGCCGACGATGGCAGCAACAGCATCCAGCTCGAATATGTGCCTGATCTGCGCCTGACCATCACCACCGATGCGCTGGCGCAAGAGACTTACTATTACTTTGATATCGACGGCTATGTGTATCGCACGGTTTACCCCGATGGCAAAGAAGAATGGGCTTTCAGGGACGAAGCTAAAAACCTGACCAAACACGTCCACCCCGATGGCACGGCTGAAAGCTTTATCTATGACGACAAAGACAATCTGATAGAACATATCCGCCCGGATCAAACTCGGGTGTTGATGGCCTATGACGATAAAGACCAGCTAATCCGCATCACCGATCCAAGCGGCCATGAATGGCTGCGCGAATACGATGCCCAGGGCAATCTCACCAAAGAAACCGACCCGCTGGGCCATAGCACCCAATACAGCTACAACCCGCAGGGCTTGCCCGTAGCGATTAAAGATGCCAAAGGCGGCAGCAAAAAACTCGCCTATCTGCCTAATGGGCAGCTCAGCAGCTATACCGATTGCTCTGGCAAAACCAGCCAATGG
>NZ_JAWQUO010000007.1:0-160311 GCF_033446605.1 Iodobacter sp. CM08
ACACCTTAGCGCCGATGATAGTGCAGATTACCTGTGTGAAAGTAGGTCATCGCCAGACACCTTATGTAGTAAACAGAACCCCCGTACTCGAAAGAGGCGGGGGTTTTGCTTTGCGCGCAAGAAAGGAGTAACAGCTAAGTCTTGTATGCAAAAAGGCTAACCTGACCTACACTTAACTTACAAGTTTTTTTTCTGTGTTTTAATAAGAAAATGATGGAATAGTTATGTGTTGCTAAAGAAAAGTGCTGTATGGCATGTTGAGTTTGCCATCCGACGGGAGGTGCTATGGTGGAGTGTAGATAAGACTAGAGTAAACTAATGCTTACTAAATAGGAGTTAAATCATGCCCACCCAGCTGCTTGCGCTTGGTGTGATCGGCGTGCGTTTGTACGAGCGTATTTTGATATCTCCTGTACAGTATTCGGATGAGCTTGCTGATCATATTATTGATGAAATTAACTACTATCTACCAATGGCTCCATTGAGAGAGAAAAACGTGCTATTTCATTTAGCATGTGAAATTCATGCTGCATTAGAAGAGTGTGATAAAGACATTAACTCTATTGCGGGGCGTCATCAAGTTGTGGTGATTGTTTCTCGGCTTATTGTGCAATCAAAGAAGTATTCCCACTTATACCACGATTAAATTTATTATTTTAACTCGCTATTCACACGTGACTCGCTCGCAATAAGTTATGCTAGCAATGCCTATTCTGGATGCTTATTTGCGAGTGATGATGCGTATTCAAAGTTCTGATTTAATTGAGCCGTTAGCCGCTTTGTTGGCTATGGGAGCGCTTATATGGCTTGGCTTGATGATCATGTCCCCCTTCTTGGCTTCGGTAATTTGGGCTGCGATTTTGGTTTACTCTACTTGGAAGCCTTATCAGTGGCTAGTTAGACTATGCCGAGGCCGTCGCTTTATTGCCGCTTTGTTGCTTATTGGCGCTTTGCTGACTTTCCTAGTTTTGCCTTTGCTATTTGCTGGGATTGAATTTGCGAGCCAAGCGGGTTCTTTAATTAAAACAGTAAGGCTGCAATTTGAAGCAGGTTGGCCTGTTTTACCTGCATGGGTCAGTACTTTTCCTTATCTTGGTGAATGGCTGAATGGCTTCTGGCTTAAATTAGGCCAAGGAGATCCTCAGTTATTAGAGCGTATTCGAGGCTTGAGTGGCCCTGTAGCTACAGGTTTATTACGATTTGGGGGGATTGTTGGCGGTGGTTTTTTATTATTAGCTTTAAGTTTGATTGTTTCTTTTTTCTTTTATATGCATGGTGAAAGCGCATCGGCATGGTTAAAAGGAGCAATGCGGCGTATTGCAGGTGACAAAGCTGAATCGTTGTTAAATGTGGCAAGTGGTACTGTAAGAGGAGTTGTTTATGGTTTTTTAGGTACTGCTTTAGTGCAGGGCATATTGGCTTGGTTTGGTTTTTTAATTGCTGGCGTACCTAATTCATTAACACTTGGTTTTGCTAGTTGTTTTCTTTCTTTATTACCAGGTGGGCCAGGCTTAATTGGTTTGCCTGCTGCGGCGTGGTTGTATCAGCAGGGGCATACTGGCTGGGCGGTGTTTTTGGCCATATGGATGGTAGTGGTGGTGGGCACTGCAGATAATGTGGTTAAGCCGCTCTTTATTGGTAAAGAAAGCGATTTACCCTTTATTTTGATTTTATTTGGTGTATTGGGTGGGGCTTTGGCATTTGGTTTATTAGGGGTGTTTTTAGGTCCAACCCTATTGGCGGTTTGTTATACCTTGCTAGGGAGCTGGGTAAAAGGCGGAACCGCTCGTGTTTGAGGTGTGAGTTATTATTGAATCAGGCAAGGCACCGCGGGCATGGCGGTGCCTTTTTTCTGGTGATTATTTTATTTCGAAAATTTTGCCAAAGTTGGCAATTTCTAGCACGGCTTTGACGGTGCCACGGCAGTTTACCAAGGTGACTTTCCGACCATTAGCACGTTCATTTAATAGCAATAACATGCCTAATGCTGCTGAGTCCATGTAATCCACCGCGCTAAAATCCATCTCTAGCTCTGTCAGACCAGGGGTTTCTAGTGCTGCGGTAGTGGCTTGTTTGAACTCACGATGGGATTCAAACGTAAAATTGCCGTTTAACATGATACGACCTTTATGATCATCAATCTTAGTGCTGGTTTGCATGATTATATCCTTCGTTAATCTCAATTCAGTTTAGCAAGCCTAAGCAGCCCGCCGGACTTAGGATTGACCTACTGCGAAAACGCTTGATTCGGGCATATTTCACGCATTTTTTCGTTGAGAAGTTAGCTGTTCACTTCGGAAATGCATGAAATGTGCCTCAAACTGGCCATTTCCTCGTTACGGCCGCCTAAACCCGACAAAAGCTGCTAGGATTTTTACATCCTCTTCATTGTAGAGATGCATTTTGATTTTTGCTGGGAGTTCATTATTACTTAACTAAGACTTTAGGTCAGTTAGTTATGCCATAGCGCATTTTAGTTTTACGATAAAACTCTTGCAGCTGTAAGCCTCTACCATTGACTGGATCTAGTTCGTGGATGCGTTGTAGGAAATCATTGCTTAATTGCATCCATTCTTGATGCCAGCCATGCTGGTTGGTATGGGCCAGTAGCGCATTGACAGTATTGAGCAAGACTTGCAAATTACCTGGCATTTCGGCGGCTGCACGGATAAATCGCTCGGCAGCGCCTGCTAAATCACCGCTACGTGCCAGTTGCACGGCCTCATTATTGAGGGTGACAATACTGGCGGTATTTTCTTTGATCAGTAGCTCGGCTTGCTCAGGTTTACCGTGCTGCTGATAAAGTGTTGTGATCTTTGCCGCCAATGATAGGTCATCATGGCGATTTTTTAGAAGATTGCGCACCACAATTTCTGCTAATTCTTCCCTTTGTTGATTAAAACAGGCTTTTGCTAAAGCTAAGCCCACGGTTGGGCTTGGTGGGAGCTTGAGTTGTACAAGTTGCGATAGTGCGATATTAAGCTGGTTTTGAGCGCTTTCTACTTCGCCTACTTGCATGGAGATATCGGCATCAAGCGCATCGGCTAAAATGATGACTTGTGGGTCTTTAAAATCCTTCCGCACCTCTGCTACGGTACGGCGAGCTGCCGCCATATCGCCTCTACTAATTTGCACATCGGCTAATTGCCCGTAATCGCTTGGGTTACGTAAGAATGAATGCCGAGCAATTTTTACTGTTTCTAACAGTGCCGTTTCTGCCGTGGCTAAATCGCCACTACGCAGGGCGACATCACCGAGCTGACGCTGCCTTGTTGCAACAAAGGGGGATTTAACAATGGCGCGTTGCAAGGTCTCTTTTGCGGCTTGGTCATTGCCTAGTGCTTGTTGGGTGCGCGCAAGCCAATCGTAGGCTTCTAGAGCATGCTCATGCTCGCTAATGATGGCTTTAAATACCGAGGTTGCTTCTGAATAGCCTTTTAGCTGATATAAGGCCTTGCCTAAGGCCATTTTTGCCCAAGGTAAATCTTGCTCAACAAGTAGCTGTCGGCATTGGTCTCGAACACTGACCCAGTCGCCAATTCGCAGGAGTAGATGAATTTTTAGGCGCAAAAAATCGATTGCGTATTCGCCACTGGTTTTGGCTGCTTTGATGCAAAGTTGGATCGCACTTAAGAAATCGTGGGCCATAATGGCTTCATCCACTAATTTGAAACGTACTTTTTTCTGCAGGGCCGTGAGTATCCGGCTATAGAGCATTTCACTGGTAAAGGGCTTGAGTAAAATACTATCCGGTGATTGCTCAGCTGCTCCGAGTACTTTTTGGGCGCTTCTCTCGGCGGTCATTATGATAAAAATAGACGAGGCCTTGAGCAAATCATTGCGGCGTGCCTCATCAAATAGAAATAAACCGTCTTGCCCCGTGCCTAAATCATATTCACACAGTACCAAGTCATATTTAATCCGGCGGATGCTGGTTAAGCCTTCGCTGCTGCTACTGGCATGATCAACATGGCTGGTGCCATATTGGCCTAGTGTCATGCCGACGGTAGTACGAACTTCAGCCACTGGATCGATCACTAAGACCCGTAAACTGGCGATGTCAGGAATGCCGTTGGCGGCTTTACGCTTGGCCGTAGCTGAGGATATTACCGAGAAGGCGCTAATTTTTTCAGCCATAGGATTTGAGGCTTTTAGGTATTAGATGAGGTCTCTACCGTGGTCTGCTAAAAAGTAAACCACGGTAATGAGTAAGGGCCATAGAGTAAATTAAAGAGGCTAGCTTGCCTATATGCTTCTTATAGCTAAGTTGCCATCCTGTATCAATTCAAGAATAAACAACCACTTGGGCTTATAGCGCTTTTAATTTTGCATAAGCTACAGCCAGCCATTTAGATCCTACCTCTACAAAGTTGACTTGGACATTACCACTGGCACCCCCCTCATAGTCCGTTACCACGCCCTTACCAAATTTAGGGTGTTCTACATTCATGCCGATGGCTAAGCCGTGCTCGGGTGTAGGCGATTTAATTTTGCTGGCAAGGGTGGCTGGGCCTGAATAGCCTTGTGGAGCATAGCCACGGTTCAAAAACTTTAAAAGTTGTTGGGGGATTTCTTGCATAAAGCGGCTGGCAACGGCATAGCGCGTTTGCCCGTGCAGCATACGGCTTTGGGCAAGCGTAATGTAAAGACGGCGACGCGCACGGGTAATGGCGACATACATTAAGCGGCGCTCTTCTTCCACCGCGCTGGCATCGTTCATGCTGTTATCGTGAGGGAATAAGCCTTCTTCTAGGCCACATAAAAATACCGCATGAAACTCTAGGCCCTTTGAGGCGTGCACGGTCATCAATTGCAGCGCGTCTTCATGCGCACTCGCTTGATGATCACCGGCTTCTAGGCTGGCATGGGATAAAAATGCGATCAGATTGTTTTCGTCTTCTTGCACAAAATGAGTGGCGGCATTAATCAGCTCGCCTAAGTTGGCAAGGCGTTCCTCGCCTTCTTTATCGGCTTGGTAGTGCGCGCGCAGGCCAGATAGATCAAGCATCATATCGACCAGCTCAGGCATCGCTAGGCCTGTAGCTTGCTGACGCATGCCCTCAATCATCTCTGCAAATTTCTTAACCGCAGCTGCACCTCGGCCTGCTGCTCCAGAGCAGGCGGCTTGCCAGAGGCTTGTACCGGCATGGCGTGCGCTTTCTTGGATGCTTTCGATGGTACGGGCACCAATGCCACGGGTAGGGAAGTTCATGACGCGTAACAGGGCATTATCGTCGCCAGGATTAGCAATCAGGCGCAGATAGGCCAAAGCGTGTTTGATTTCTTGGCGTTCAAAAAAGCGTAAACCACCATACACTTTATAAGGCACACCCGCGCTAAATAGCGCGTGCTCAATCACCCGTGATTGGGCATTGGCGCGATAAAGGATGGCAATATCGTTGGCTCGATTGCCATCTCTTATTAAAGATTGGGCTTCTTCAACAATAAATGCCGCTTCTTCAAAATCTGTAGCTGCTTCAAACACGCGAATAGGCTCGCCAGCTGGTTCGCTTGTCCATAATTCTTTACCTAAGCGATTACGGTTATTTGCAATCACCGCATTGGCAGCATCTAAAATATTGCCTTGTGAGCGATAATTTTGCTCAAGACGAATCACATGCTTTACGGCAAATTCAGTTTGAAAATCATGCATATTGCCTACATTCGCACCACGGAATGCGTAAATAGATTGGTCATCATCTCCAACAGCAAAGAGGGCATTATCTTTGCCCGCCAAAAGCTTTAACCAAGCGTATTGGAGTTTATTAGTATCTTGAAATTCATCGACTAAAATGTGGCGAAAACGGCTTTGATAATGCGTTCGTAAAGATTCATTTCTAGAAAGTAATTCGTAACAGCGTAGTAATAATTCAGAAAAATCTGCAACGCCTTCCCGTTGGCATTGTTTTTCATATTCTTCATAAATTAATCGCAGCATGCGCGAATAATCATCCCAAGCATCTACATCGCCTGCACGGCGGCCATTTTCTTTATGGCCATTAATATATTGTTGTAAAACTTTTGCCGGGTATTTTTCATCATCTATATTTAATGCTTTCAATATCCGCTTAATTAGTGAAAGTTGCTCGGCAGAATCTAAAATTGCAAAAGCTTCGGGTAAGCCAGCATCTCGCCAATGTAAACGCAGCATACGATTACATAATCCGTGGAATGTACCCATCCATAATCCACGTGGATTAAGCGGCATCATTGAGGTAATTCTTAGCAGCATTTCTTTTGCGGCTTTATTGGTAAAAGTAACTGACAATAAACCGGCGGGGCTGCATTGTCCTGTGGATAACAGCCAAGCAATGCGCGTTGTTAACACACTGGTTTTGCCGCTACCCGCACCGGCCAAAATCAGGGCGTGTTCCGGAGGAAGCTCAACGGCGGCGGCTTGTTCTGGATTGAGATTTGCGGTGAGGGGATGCGACATGGCAAGGATTCACAGATAAAGATGAGAGGATTGTACTGCTAGCAGTCTATTTAGCAGGGGCTAAATAACAAACAAGGCAGCCGAAGCTGCCTTGTTTGGGGCGATATGCGCACAATGTTTTATAAAATAATGAGAGTATTCAAGGGCATACTATTTAACATAAGGTATTTTTACACAGGTACAGAAATTAATTTTTGTACCTGCATATAAAATAATTTTTAGTAAAAAAATATGCTACCGGTTTATTCTTTAATTTCATAAAACAAGGCTTAATTAGGCGATACGCAGTGCTTCTAATGAACCGCCTTGAGCCAAGAATTCAATTGCCCATTGTGGCTTACGGCCACGGCCAGTCCAAGTTTGTTCTGCATCAGCTGGGTTACGGAATTGTGCTTTAGCAGTAGAAGCGGCTTTTTTAGCTGCTTTTTTGTCGCTGCTTGTGCCCAATACATCAGACAATGAGAAGCCTTTAGAAGCAACCAAGTTTTGCAGTTCGGCAATCAGGTTTTGCTTTTCTGATTCTTTACGACGAACAATTTCAACTTCCAGGTTCTTGCGCAGTTCAACTAAGTCGCTATAGCTCAGTGGGGAAAGATCAATCACGGTAATTCTCCTTGGGTCTTTAAATTGGGGTGCTTCACCGAACGGATTATGGATATCTATTCGCCACAATTCAAGCTTTCTTAATTACCAAGCCAAATATTTATTGAATTTAGATCTTTTTCGGACAATTCCCCGCTTGTTGCGGCTAATTGTAAACGTGCATACAAATAGGTGTAGCGGGCTACAGTTAGGTCATAACGGGTGGAGAAATAGGTTTGTTCGGCATTAAGTACATCAATAGTAGTACGCACGCCAACTTCACGCCCTAATTTAGTTGATGCTAATGATGATTCACTCGATTTAAGCGCTTGTTGTAATGCGAGGATTTGCGCAGCACCGGAACTCACGCCTAAAAAAGCTTGTTTGGTAAATTGAGTTGTATCTCTACGACTTGCTTCTACTGTTTGGCGTTGTTGTTCTTTTTTTGCGATTGCTTCGCGTAATTTAGAAGAACGATCTCCACCGGTAAACAATGGAATGGATAATTGCAAGCCAATTTGTCCTGAGCCACTACGATCTAATCCACCTGATTTGGATATGCCAGCGGATTGCCATGCATCACCATAACCCGCAACTAAATCTAGAGTTGGGGAACTTTCTAGGCGGTATTTGTCGATTTCACGGCTGGCAATATCTAAACCTAATTGCTGGCCTGCAATCACTAAGCTGCCATTTTCGCTACGTTGTATCCATGCCGCCATATCATTAGGTTGTGGTGGGGTAGGTTGTTGGCGATTGCTAATCGGTTTTAGCTCCGTTGGATTAAGCTGAGTGAGTTGCCCATATGCATTACGCTTAATGGCTAGATCATTTTTGGCGGCAATTTCGGCGGAAGTGATTGAATCAAATCGAGCTTGTGCTTCATCGGTATCGGTAATAGTAGATACGCCAACCTCAAAAGATTTTTTGGCCTGTGCCAGTTGCTGAGCCACGGCTTCTTTTTGGGCCGTGGTTTGTTTTACTTTTTCTTCTGCACCTAAAACTTCAAAATAAGCTTTAGCCACGCGCAGAATTAAGTCTTGCTCGGCGACGCGAAAAATGACTTCGGCTTGTTCAGTTTGTTTTTTTAACTGATCGGCACCGGCAAATGCCTCTGCGCGATAAATAGGCTGGATAAGGCTTAGTTTATAGCCATAGTTCTCGCCATTAGTACTGATGCTGTCACGGTTTTCTGGGCTGTAGCTTGATTGCTCTCGATTGGCATTTCCAGATAGAGAAATATGCGGCAGTAATAAGGCTTTACCTTGCTCGACTTTTTCGCGCCCTGCATCTAGCCCTGCGCGTGCAGCGGCAAAATTAGCATCATATTTTTGTGCCGCGTTCCAAGATTCGATCAAATCAGTAGCAAAGAGCGGTTGGGAAAAAATAGCGATGCTCAGTGCAATTAAAGTTTTTTTCATCATGGGTGTCTCAGGTGTTTTGAGGGGATAAAATATATTGTTCAAATTTGTGTTTAAAAAGCCACTGAAGTGCAGTTATTAGGCTCAAAGCCTTCTGTTCAGAGTTAAGTCGTACAAAGGAAGAGGGAGATAATCCCCCTTCCCTTTATTTTAAATTGTCGAAATTTGTATGCTTTATGTAGATGTTTTTACATTTGCAGGCTGCTCTGGTGGGCTTAAGCGGAACCAAGCTGCATATAAAGCCGGTAAAAATAATAAAGTTAAAACGGTTGCTACAAATAGCCCGCCCATAATCGCAATCGCCATAGGGCCCCAGAAGGTATCTCTGGTTAACGGGATCATGGCGAGAATTGCGGCTGCAGCGGTCAGCATAATGGGCCGGAAACGCCTTACTGCGGATTCGATTACGGCGGTCCATGCATCGTCTCCTGCTGCACGATCTTGCTCAATCTGATCCATCAAGATTACCGAGTTGCGCATAATCATGCCTGAAAGAGCGATCACGCCCAACATTGCCACAAACCCGAATGGCGCTTGAAACAACAGTAAGGAAATCGCCACGCCAATCAGGCCCAGCGGCGCGGTGAGCAGCACCATAATCATTCTTTGGATACTTTGCAGCTGCAGCATCAATAAGGTCATTACAACTAACAGCATCAGTGGCATGACTTTATTAATCGATTCTTGCCCCGTGGCAGAGGATTCTAGCGTGCCGCCAGTTTCAATATGATAACCCTGAGGCAGTTTGGCTTCGATTTCACGCACCTTAGGCATCAGCGCATTGCTCACGTCTGGCGCTTGGGCGCTACCTGCCACATCGGCGCGTACCGTGAGCGTGGCGACCCGATTACGTCGCCATATTAGGCTTTCTTCGTTCTCTAACTGCAAAGTTGCCAGCTGGGATAGCGGCACAAACTGGCCCGATGGTAAAGGCACGCGCAAATCTTTCAGAAAATCGAGGCGGGTGCGCTCATTACTGGTGAGGCGGGTGATGACATCGATGCTCTGATCGGCTTCACGGTACTGTGTGGCGGTTATGCCAGATACCGCCATTTGCAGGTAAGAAGCCAGCTCTTGGGAAGTTAAGCCCAGTTGGCGTAAACGATCTTGCTTGGTTTGCAGCCTGACTACTTTTACTTTTTCGCCCCAATCGGTGTGGACTTGGCGTGTGTCTGGGTTTTTGCGCATCACCTCGGCAACCTGGCTAGCAATGCGGCCTAGCACGGCGGTATCGGTGCCACTGATGCGGAACTGCACCGGATAACCAACTGGCGGGCCGTTCTCTAAGCGCGTTACTCGGCCACGCACTAGTGGAAAATCATCGGCAAATTTCTGGGTAAGGCGTTTGTAGACGTTCTCTCGTACCTTTTCGTTTTTGGTCATCACGGTGAGCTGGCCAAAATTGAGGTTGGGCATTTGCTCATCAAGGGGCAGGTAGTAACGCGGCGAGCCTACGCCGATATAGCTGGTGACATGATCGACATCGGGGTCTTTCATGGCGATGGCTTCCATGCGTTTAACTTCGCGCTCGGTGGCGTCAATAGAGGCGGTGTAGGGCAGCCACATATCTACCATCAGTTCAGGCCGTGCAGACGCAGGGAAGAACTGCTGCGGGATAAACAAGGCAAAGGTGGCTACGGCCAGCAGAAACGCGCCTAGCGTGGCGGTAATCACCGTTTTGCGCCATGTAACGCACCACGTTACTAGCTTGCGAAAGCGTACGTAAAAACCACCTTGGTAAATATCGTGTTCTTCATGCCGAGTGGATTCTGGCAGCAGGTGATAGCCCATATAGGGGGTAAACACCACGGCCACAATCCACGACAGCACCAGTGCAATTCCAATCACAGCAAAAATAGAGAAGGTGTATTCACCCGCATCCGATTTAGCCAGCCCTACTGGCAAGAAGCCTGCAGCGGTAATCAGCGTGCCGGTTAGCATAGGAAACGCGGTGGAGGTATAGGCAAAGGTGGCGGCATCAAAGCGGCTCCAGCCCTGCTCTAATTTAAGCGCCATCATTTCAACCGCAATAATGGCGTCGTCCACTAATAAGCCCAGCGCAATCACCAGTGCGCCAAGCGAAATCCTTTGCAGCTCCAAGTTGAAAATACCCATGCCAAGAAAGGTCAGCAGTAGCACCAGCGGAATACATAAAGCCACCACAATACCGGTGCGCCACCCCAAGCTTAAAAAGCTGACGGCTAGCACAATCACTACAGCTTCCAGCAGGGATTTCATAAAGATGTGAATGGCGTTTTTGACCACAGCCGGCTGGTCTGAAATGGTATGTATTTCTATACCAATGGGCAGGTTGCTTTTCATTTTGGCGAGGGCCGTGTCGATTTGCTCCCCCATTTTTACCGCATCGCCGCCTTTACGCATCGATATCCCCAAGCCAACCGCATCTTGCCCCTGATAGCGCATTTTTGTTTGCGGTGGGTCGATGGTGGCGCGAAATACCTGTGCAATATCGCCGAGTAAAAAGGTTTTTCCAGCAACGGTAAGCGGCAGCCTGCGTAAGTGTTCTACGGCATTAAAGCCGCCGGTTACACGTAAAAATACGTGCTCGTCCTTGCCTTCTATCGCACCCGCTGGGGTGACGGTATTGGTGGCAGCAATCACTTTATTAATTTGAAATGGCGAAATACCTAAGCTAGCGAGCTTGGCATTAGAGTATTCCACATAGATTTTTTCATCCTGCTGACCAATCAATAGCGCTTTGTTTACATCTGGGATACGCAGTAACTCGGTGCGGGCTAATTCAATATATTTTTTAAGCTCAGGGTAGCTAAAGCCATCGCCAGTAAAGGCGTAAAGATTGCCGTAGGTATCACCAAACTCATCATTAAAAAACGGTCCTACCACGCCGGGAGGCAGCTTGCCCTTGGCGTCATTAATGCGCTTTCTGACCTGATACCAAGCATCGGTTACATTATTTTTTTGATCCTCGTGCAACATAATCGTGATCAGTGATTCGCCGCTTCTGGAGTAACTTTTAGTGAAATGAATATAAGCAATGCCCTGCAGGGCTTCTTCTAGCTTATCGGTAACTTGCTGCTCCATTTCTGGCGCGCTGGCGCCTGGCCAGAAGCTTCTGACCACCATGGCTTTAAAGGTAAACTCGGGGTCTTCTTTCATCCCCAGTTTGCCGTAAGCTAAGATGCCGCCCAGCGAAAGTACCACCATTAAGTACAGCACGAGGGATTGATGCTTTAAGGCCCAAGCGGATAAATTAAAGCGGGCCACATCTGCTTTGTTTTGCTGCATGCTGTTATTCCCCCTGTGCAGGCAATAGCTTCACAGCCTGCCCTTCGTGTAATAGATGCACCCCCGCAGTGACCACAACATCGCCTGCTTTTAGCCCATTGACTTGTACTTGCTCATTGCGATCTAACTGACTCGCTGCAACGGCAATACTCTTTACCCGTTTGCTTTGCACATCCACCAGCCAGACGCGCTGCTCTTTGCCTTTGCCGTAGATTGCGGTCAGTGGCAGGGTGGTGCTGGCTTGAGCTGTATTGCTTTGGCTGCTTCTTACCGTGGCGCTCATACCAAGGCGGATATCATCGGAGGGCTTTTCTAGTGTCACTTTGGCGCGGTAAGTGCGGCTGACTGGATCGGCGGCCGGGGAGACTTCGCGCACTTTGCCATTAAAAGTTTTGCCAGGTAGTGCCCAGAAACTAATCTCGGTGTGCTGGCCTGGTTTCAAATCGTGGCTACGCGTTTCTGGCAGATCAATAAAGACTTCAACTTCACCCGCTTTTGCCAATTGCACCACAGGCTGGCCTGCGGCGAGGACTTGGCCAGGCTCGGCCAAGGTGGCAGTAATAACGCCATCGCTGCTGGCAAGTAGCGTGGTATAGCCCGCTTGATTTTGGGCGAGTTGCTGCTGAGCTTGGGCTTGTTGTAGCGATTTTTGTGCGGCAATCACCGCAGTTTGCTTGCGATCTACTTCGGCTTGGCTTACAAATTTTTTGGCGAGTAGCTCTTGGGAGCGGGTGAGATCTAATTTGAGCTGGCTAAGTTGGCTTGCTGCCGATTCTGCTTGTGCCTTGGCGGCCAGGGCATTGAGCGCCATATCTTGGGCATCAATTTTAGCTAAGGGGGTGCCTGCTTTAACTTCGCTGCCAATCTCGACCAAGCGGCTGATTAATTTGCCAGGAATCCGAAAGCCTAGCGCGCTTTCTTGGCGAGCGTGTAGCTCGCCAGAAAACTCGGCGTAATTGCTGGTTGGATTAGAGGCGAGGGTCATGGTGCGAACGGGGCGAACTTCTTCCTGTGGCTTGGGTTCTTCCTTGCAGGCACTAAGAAGTGCGGCACTAATGAGCAGCAAAGGGATGGCTTTATTCATGTTAATGGTCCTTGGGTGAGGCCATTAGGCCGTTAAGGAGGAGATCAAGCGTGGTATGGAGGAATCGTTCAGGATCAAGCACATCGGGCAGGCAATTAATCAGCGAATGTCTCATTAGCATGGCCACAATAATGGGGGCGCAAATCACTTCAATGGCGTAATCAACATCGTGTATGCGAAATTCGCCACTGGCGATGCCTCTTTGCAGAATATGGCGCAGCATGGTATTGCCGGGGTCTACAAATTCTTCTTGATAGATTTTGGCCACTTCAGGGAAGTTTTTCCCTTCGGCAATCATCAACTTAGGCATGGCAGAAAGCTGGCTTTCGCCCATTGTTTGCCACCAAGTAGAGAGCATGGCGCGGAGCAAGTCGGCGGAGCTGCCTTGAAAGGTGGTCAGTAAATCTTGCCCACGGGCGAGTTGCGGGATTAATAGCTCCCGCACTACCGTCTTGAATATTTCTTCTTTACTGGCAAAGTAAATATACGGTGTGCCATTGGTCACCCCCGCTGCTTTGGCGATATCGGCCATTTTAGTGGCGGCAAAACCTTTTTCAACAAAGAGCGCGAGTGCGGCCTCCAGGATTTCTTGTGGGCGCGCTTCTTTACGACGGCACCAGCGTTTGCACAGAGGGGGCATGACACACCATTTTAATAAATGAATATTTATTTAATTATTCTCTCAACGAAAGAAGCTGTCAAAAATTACAATGTAACCTGCTCGAGACTGTTAGAATTCTGCTACGCGGCAGCCTCCCTTTCGCCTCTGCAGTAGAGATGACTTAGGTGTGGCAGGGCTGCTAGACCTTATCTTGTTTTTGGACTCGCCATGACCACGATTACCCCGCAAGAAAAAGCCGAAATTCTTTCGGAAGCCTTGCCTTATATTCAGCGTTTTTTTGATAAGACCATCGTTATCAAATACGGTGGTAATGCAATGACTGAGCCCGAGTTAAAAGAAGGGTTCGCTAGTGATGTGGTGCTGCTCAAGTTGGTGGGGATGAACCCCGTTGTGGTACACGGCGGTGGCCCACAAATTAACGAACTGCTGGATCGTATCGGCAAGAAGGGCGAATTTATCCAAGGCATGCGCGTCACTGACGCCGAAACCATGGATGTCGTCGAAATGGTATTGGGCGGCCATGTAAACAAGGAAATCGTTTCCTTGATTAATAAGCATGGCGGCAAGGCCGTTGGCTTAACTGGGCAAGACGGGCATTTTATTAAGGCCCGTAAAATGTATCTAAAAGACAGCTCAGACGAGCTGCTGGATATTGGCCAAGTGGGTGAAATTGAATCGATCGACCCAACCATCGTGGCGCATTTAGATGCGGGTGATTTTATTCCTGTGATTGCGCCGATTGGCGTAGATAGAAACGGTGAAAGCTACAATATCAACGCCGATTTAGTCGCGGGCAAGCTGGCTGAAGTCTTGCATGCTGAAAAGCTCATCATGATGACGAACACCCCTGGCGTACTTGATAAGGAAGGCAATCTGCTTACGAAGCTCTCTGCTAAACGTATCGACGAGCTATTTGCAGACGGCACGATTTCTGGCGGCATGCTGCCTAAAATTTCTTCAGCGCTGGATGCGGCTAAGAGTGGCGTGAACGCGGTACACATCATTGATGGCCGAGTAAAACACGCGCTGCTGCTAGAAGTGCTGACCGAGCAAGGTGTAGGAACCATGATTCGCGCTAAGTAAGTTAAGTGCTGCTTAGGCTGGGGTTTAGCCCCTAGGGTCTGTTGACGTTTCATTCACGGCTGCGTTTGGCCCAGTTTTGGGGCTGAACAAGGCAAAAATTGCGACATGGCACGAGTACCATTAGCGATTTTTAACGCTGAGCAGCCCCAAAAATGGGTCAAACCCGAAGGGCTGGGCCGGAAAATGGCCATTCACTGCGTTATGCTCCTCGACAATAACCCGTTATTGCCTTCGTCGCATGCCTTGTGCCTAGCCATTTTCCGGCTCAGCGCAGTTGTGAATGAAACGTCAACAGACCCTAGCCTAAGCAATTAAAATATTAAGATTGTGCTGCTTTTATCCCCTTTTCTTGTTTTTTTGTAAAAACTAAGCTACGTCATCCTTGCATGTTGCGCTCTGCCATCTAAAGTTAGAGTACTAGCCATCAGGGAGATGACCATATGAAAACAGCACGCCAGCTGCTTGCAGAAAAAGCCATAGATAATATTTTGTCAGTTACACCTCAGGCTTCCGTATATCAAGCCTTGCAAGTGCTTGCAGAAAAAAATATTGGTGCCTTGTTGGTGATGGAAGAAAATCACCTTGTTGGGATTTTCTCCGAACGGGATTACGCCAGAAAAGTGATTTTGATGGGTAAAACTTCGGCGGGCACGCCAGTGTCAGAAATCATGACGCGTAAGCTACTTTGTGTGCCGCCATCGGCCACGATCGATGAATGTATGGCGATCATGAGTGAAAAACGAATCCGCCACTTGCCGGTTTTAGATGGGGATAAGGTTCTAGGGGTATTATCGATTGGCGATTTGGTGCGTGAAATCATCGAAGAGCAGAAATTCACCATTGCCCAGCTAGAGCACTATATTCATTCCTGAGCTTAAATGCGGCCACCCTAAACAGACCAGCCATGCTGGTCTTTTTTATGCTTAAACAATGAAACCAGTCTGGATTTTTGATCTCGATAACACCCTGCATAATGCCGATTTGCACGCTTTTCCGGTGATTAATCGCGCCATGACCGCCTATTTATCCCAGCATTTATCGCTCAGCCCAGAGGCGGCATCACGATTGCGCACTGACTATTGGCGGCGTTATGGCGCTACTTTATTGGGCTTGCGTCGCCATCATCCGCATATTGATCCCGTACATTTTTTACGCGCTACCCATCCTTTAAGCGAATTGCTAACGGCGATTCATCCCATGCAGGGGTTAAAAGTGGCCATTCGGTGCTTACCTGGGGAGAAAATCCTCTTCACTAACGGTGCGCGCCATTACGCCAAGGCCATGATGCTGGCCTTGGGGATCGATGATTGCTTTAGCGCTGTAGTGGCGGTTGAGGATGTCGATTTTATTCCTAAGCCAAATATTCATGGCTATCGCCGCCTTATTAGCAAGTTTAAGTTGGAGGCTAATCGCTGTATTTTTGTAGAAGATACCTTGGCTAATTTGCTTACGGCCAAGCGCTTAGGTATGAAAACCGTATGGCTAAACCGTGGCAGCTTTGGCGCGCAGGCGGCCGATTTAAGTATTGCTAAGTTACGCGACTTACCGCAGCGAGGCCGTTATTTATTTGGCTAGCAAGTCGTTTAGCCGTTGTGGGTATGCAGGCTTAGAATAACTACGACAGATTTATCCTCTATATCAAGGCAAACTGGCAAATTTATAGCGGCTAGTGTAATTTGTTTGGCATAAACATAAAGCATCAGTCAGAACTTGTGCAATTTTTTACATACAGAAGATTGGAGATTCAATGGAAGCCGCTCGCCAGCTATTTGCAGCACTTAATCGTGATTACCTTGCCGTTCATAAAGCCAAAGAAGATCTGTTTTGGGATACCTATATGGCAATCTCCGATGATCATGCAGGCTTTGCCAAGGCGGAAGACGCGTATAAAAACTTTACCTCTAGCCCCGCTAAATTGGCGCAAGTTAGGGCGGCTTTGGCGCAATTAAGCGCGGACGATGCCGATACGCAAGCTTTGAAACACGGCTTAACCGGCTGGTTGGCGTTATTTGAAAGCAATATTATCGATAGCGATGCCGCCCGTGATTTGATGAGCCAACTGATTGTGATGGAAGCCGAGCTGTTTGCTAAAAAGCGTGATTATGTGCAAACGCATATCAATGATAAGGGCGAACGCGTTGAAGCCACTCAAGGCTCATTAGCCACCAATATGTCGACCAACCCAAGCGAGCAAGCGCGTAAAAGCTCCTTTGACGCAATGGCGGGTCTGGAAAACTGGGTATTGGAAAACGGCTTTTTAGAGATCGTTAAACAGCGTAATGCCTTTGCCCGCGCTCAGGGCTACGCCAATTACTTTGATTATAAAGTGCGTAAAAATGAGCAAATGAGTAGCGAAGAGCTGTTTGCAATTTTAGATGATTTTGAAGTGCGCACGCGGGATGCCAATCTGCGCGGCTTAAACGAGCTGGTAAAAGAACACGGTAAAGACGCTTTGCTGCCGTGGAATTTCCGCTACACCATCAGTGGCGATGTGGCGCGTCAGCTTGATCCATATTTGCCTTTTGCCAAGGGTTTGCAGCGCTGGGTTGATAGCTTTTGCGGGTTGGGGATTACTTATCGCGGTGCCACCTTGCAGCTCGATCTTTTAGAGCGCAAAGGTAAATATCAAAATGGCTTTTGCCACGGGCCAATTCCTTCGTTTGTAGATGCAGATGGCAGCTGGGTTGCGGGGCAGATTAACTTTACCTCCGATGCTAAGCCAGATCAGGTGGGCAGTGGCGCGCGGGCGATTAATACGCTGTTTCATGAAGGCGGCCATGCGGCGCACTTTGCTAACATCACCCAAAACTCACCGTGCTTTTCACAAGAATTTGCGCCGTCCTCTATGGCCTATGCCGAAACACAATCGATGTTTTGCGATAGCTTGCTAGAAGATGCCGATTGGCTAAAGCGCTACGCTAAAAATGCGGCTGGTGAAGCGGTGCCGGATGCTCTGATTAAAGTGCGTATCGAAAAAACACAGCCATTTGCCGCGCTTAACGAGCGCAATATTTTGGTGGTGCCTTATTTTGAGCGCGCTTTGTATCTACTTGCCGATGACGCGCTTACTTCGGTAAACGCGTTGGCGCTGGCCCGTGAGTTTGAAATGAAAATCTTGGGCTTTGAGCGTGCAGGTCGGCCACTCTTGGCAATTCCTCATTTATTAAATCAGGAATCAGCAGCGGCTTATCACGGCTATTTGTTGGCTAATATGGCGGTTTATCAAACCCGCGCCTTTTTTGAGCGCGAGTACGGCTATCTGACCGATAACCCCGCCATTGGCCCGTTGTTATCTGAGCATTATTGGGCACCGGGTAATAGCATTAGCCATAACGCCAGCTTAATCAGCCTGACGGGTGAGGCGTTTAATGCCAAGTATTTAGCCGATGCGTGTAATCAGACTGTTGAAGATGCATGGAATGAGGCGAGCGATAAAATCAGCGCCGCCGCCAGCCGCAGCTATCCTGAATCGCCTGTAAAGCATTTGGATGCGCATATTCGTATTGTGCATGGCGCAGAGCTGCTGGCAGATAATCAGCAATCTGATGCACAGATGTACCAGGACTTTGAGCGCTGGGTGGCTAAGCAATACGGGGAGTAGAGAGGATGAGGGTGGGCAAGGATTTATCTTGCGCACCCTATGCTGGTATTGTGTGGCATGGCGGTTTAGCCACGTACAAAGTGCTTTAAACCGCTCTGTTGGACACAATTAGCGCTGCGCGACTGCCAGCAAGCCGCCAACTGTAAAGAATGCTGCGCCGCAGCCTTGGTTAAAGCGCTTAATGCGATTTGGGCCTTTTAACCAGAGGCCAAGGCGTGCCCCCCCTGCGGCGTAGGCAACTTGCCAGCTGGCTTCAATAATAAAGAAACTCCCTAGCAGAATGAGCCATTGCCCCATTTGTGGCCGCGATGTGTCAATAAATTGCGGCAAAAATGCGCCAGCAAATAAAATGGCTTTAGGGTTAGAAAGGGCAACCGTCAGCCCAAGGCGAAAGCGTTTGCTTGCAGAATCTGCACCTGCATCGGGCATATGTAAACTATCGCCTGCCTTAAAACACTGCCAGCCTAGATAAATTAAATATAAAGCGCCCGCAATCTTAAAAATAAGAAATAGCGTGGCCGAGGTGGCCAAAATGGTGGCCATTCCAAAGGCTGATAAGGCAAATAAAAAATACAGCCCAGTAATTGCACCAGCCATCGTGGCTAAAGTGCCTTGCCAGCCATAGCGTGTGCCGTGCGATAGCATTAGCAGCATATTGGGGCCGGGGGTGCCGGAGATTAAAAAAGTGGTGGCAATAAAAGCCAGCCAAGTTGCTAAGCTCATCATATTGAAGCCTTTTTGCTCAGTTAAATAATATCCAGCCCAGGATGGTTTTTCATGGGTTTATCCAGATAGTAACCCTGTACTTGATCTATCCCTAATTCAATCAGCATATTAAAAATAGCTTCGTTCTCTACGAATTCGGCGATGGTGGTTTTGCCCATTTCATGCGCCATGCTCACCATGCCTTTGACAAAGACTTGGCTGTCGTGATCGCTAATAATGTCTTTAATAAAGAAGCCATCAATTTTAAGCACATCGGCTTTTAATTGTTTTAAATAGGCAAAGGAAGCAAAGCCAGTGCCAAAATCATCAAGGCAAACTGTACAGCCGGTGGCTCTTAATGCATCAATAAAACGCTCAGCATCACGGATATCCGATACCGCAGCTGTTTCGGTGAGCTCCACCAATAGCCTTGCTGGGTTTACTTTATGCAGCTTGAGCTGCTGGCTAATGTAATCAGGCATTTCTGGTTCATCAAAGGAGCGGCCAGAAATATTAATGGCGATGGATGGAATATTGGCTTTTTGACCGAGTAATTCAATGGTGGTGCGAATCACCCAGCGGTCAATATCAATAATCTTGCCGGTTTTTTCGGCGTGGGGAATAAACATCCCAGGCATGATGATTTCACCTGGTTTTTGCAGGTCTTTCATGCGCACCAAGGCTTCTAAGTGGGCGAGCTTGCGCGTTTTGGGGTAGTAAATACCTTGATAGTGTAACTCTAGCCCCTCATTTTCTAGGGCATCGGTGATACGGTCTTTCCATGAGAGCCGAGTAATAGCTTCTCGAGAAGGATCGGCATCTTGGCGATACATACGCCAAGTGGATTTACCTGCGGATTTAGCCTGATACATGGCGGAATCAGCATGGGCAACTAGCTCAAGTGAATTGCTGGCGTGATTGGGGAAGAGCGCTACCCCCACCGATGAAGAAGGGCGCAATACATGGCCTTCAACGGTAAAGGGAATTTGTGCGATTGAGCTTACAATTCGCTCGGCCAGTTTACTGACTTCAAACTCATTGCAATCGGGGACTAAAATCGCAAACTCGTCCCCTCCTAGGCGGGATAAAACCTCATGGCGGCGCACTTGCAGGCCAATGGTTGTGGCGATGCATTTAAGTAATTCATCACCCACGCCGTGACCAAAGGTATCGTTTACGTGTTTAAACTCGTCCAGATCGAAAAAGACTAAGGCCATGGCGCTTTGCTTGCGGTCGGCTTCTGAAACCATTCTATCTAGCTCTTGCTGGAAGCGATGGCGGTTATACAGGCCGGTAAGCGAGTCACGCTCCGCCAGCTTAATCATATGCTCGGATATTTCACGCTGCTGGGTGACATCTTCGTAAATCCACATCCGGCCATTGGCAGCGCCTTGGCTATCCAGCACCTTAAAGCCATGCTGCGTAATGACGCGTCCATCATTCATGGTGAGCTCACCAAAATCGACTTTATCGTCAGAGAGCACCAGCTCTTCTAGGTAGGTGGCAATAATATCGCCTAGGGCAGGCCGGTTTTCTGCAATTTGCAGAATTTGCCCAATCGGTTTACCTGGCAACTGATTACTTGGCCCAAGGCCCCATAAATCACAGAAGGCGGGGTTATGGAACACCACGCGATTATCATTATCTACAAACAACACGCCAAAGCGCATGGCTGAAAGCAGTGCGCTTAAACGGGCTCGTTCGGATTCGGCGCGGGATAAATAGCTTTGCCCTAGCGATTGAATTTGCCGCAGTTCAATTACTGCCTTGCGTAAGGAAAGACGGTCTTCTTTGAGCTCGCTATTATCGCGAATACTGGCTCGAAGGCCTAGATAGCTATTGTTTGAATCGTAAATAGGCTGCCAAGAAACCGATGCCCAAAAGGGTTGACCATCACGGCGTACTGCGCGAAATTCAAAATCTTGAATCACGGTGCGATGCAGCAGCGCTTGTTGTAGGGTCTCGGTGACGCGATCTCGCTCCTCTGGCATGGTGAGCGAAAGTGGAAAATCCCCTAATAGCATGCATTCATTGACTGAATAGCCAGATAGCCGTGTGACTGAATCATTAATCCACACCAGCTTGCCTTCATCGGGAGAAAGCCATAGCTCGGTACTGTGTGTGTAGTTGGCGATGGTATGAAATTTTTCTTCGTTCATCACCAAGGTATCAACCCGCTCTTTGATAACCGCTGTCATTTCATTAAAGCGAGTAGTGAGCTGGGTGATTTCAGTCAGGCCTTTGCTGGGCAGAGGAGCTTCATAGTGGCCTATTGCGGCGTTTTCAGCAGCTTTGATAAGCCGGTGGATATGCCGAGTAAGCCAAAAGCCAAGTAAACCCATGATCAGCGCGCAAAGCAAAACCCCTGCGATAATGGTAATGGCGCTTTGCAGCATCAGCTGATTAATACCGCCACGCATAATTTCTGTTGAAACACCAAAACGTAGCTCACCAAAAGGCTCGCCAGCAAATTCAATTGGGGTTGCCGCATGAATTAAAGCGGGCAGATCACGCTCTAGCGATAGTTTATCTACTGGAGGAAGTTTTTGTGCAATATCCCAGCCCCGAGCGGCAATGATTTGTTTTTTATTATCGAGCAGAATTAGGTAATCAATCCCTTCAGCGGTGCGAATTCCTTCAAGTAAATCCGCCGCTTGGGCCATGTTGCCGCTGGATAAAGGCGTGGCGAAGGCCGCATTTAATAGCCGAGATAATTCTTGAACGCGCACTTCGGTGGCATGGGTGGCCATTTCTGACCATATTCTCGATGTATTGAACAATAGGACGGCTAAAATCGTACATTGCACGAGTAGAGTGGCAACAATTAAACGTGCACGTAGCGAATTAAAAAACGGGAGCGATGCCATGCAAACCTGTTGGAAAATGATTACATATTTTATAGGCCAAGCAGCTTAAATATGCCTTAGTCGCTTGGTGCTTATGCTTTAGCATTATTTAAAAATATTGCTTGCACTTAGCCTGATTACTACCGAAAGCATTGTTTGCTTTCGGTAGTGTTACACCATCAATAATAATGAGTAATTGAAATGTCGTATATTGCTTATTTATTTTCTTAAACTAACTTTAGTTGCGTAGCTGCTTAATAAATACTTTTGAACGCCTTTGATAATTGTAGAGCTGCTTTCTTTCAATCGGCAAAGCATCAACGGTTGCCAGCGCAAAGCCTCTTTCTACAAACCAATGCGCGGTACGGGTGGTAAGCACAAATAGCTCGCGCACACCTAGGCTGCGGGCGTGTTGCTCGATGTGCTTGAGTAGCTGTTCGCCCCGATTAGCATCTCGGTAATCGGGATGGATCACCAAACAGGCCATTTCTGCCATATGGCTTTTAGGGAAAGGGTACATCGCTACGCAGCCCACAATCTTACTATCGTGCTCGAGCACCGAGTAACGATGGATTTCACGCTCGAGTAATTCTCGGCCACGTTTCACCAAAACCCCATCGTCTTCTAGCGGCTCAATCAAGGCCAATACCCCGCCGACGTCATCAATGGTGGCTTCGCGCATGGTTTCGAGTGAATCACGCGAAACCATGGTGCCAATCCCGTCGTGGGTAAATAGCTCTTTAAGCAAAGCACCATCCACATGGTGGCTAACCAAATGCGCCCGTGCTACGCCATTGCGCACCGCTTTAATGGCGCAGGGTAGATACAGCCGGATATCTTCGTTTGGATGGGGATGCGTGTTTAAAAACTGCTCAGCTTGCAAGGCGGTTAGTTCAGTTAGCAACTCGCCTACTAAGTCTTCTACTCCCTGCTGGCCAAGTAAAAAGATGAGTTTGTCGGCACGCAGGGCAATGGCGGCACTGGTGGCTACATCTTCGAGTGGCACATTAAATACTTCGCCCGTTGGCGAGTAGCCAAGGGTAGAAAGCAAGACCAGCTCACCATCATCAAGGCGATAGCGAATGGCGGTGGTGTCTACTTTCCGCACTTCGCCCGTGTACATTAAATCTAGGCCGTCACGAATACCCATGGGCTGCGCTGTAATAAAGTTGCCAGCAGAGACGCGAATATCGGCATTGGCCATGGGCGAGTTAGCCAAGCCCATCGATAACCAAGATTCAATCTCTACTCGAACTTGGCCCACCGCCTGAATGACGCACTCTAATGTTTGCGCATCGGTAACGCGTAAACCGTGGTGATAGCGCGTCTCTAAACCACGCTCATTAATACGGGCTTCAATTTGTGGGCGAGCACCATGCACAACAACTAAGCGCACACCAAGGCTGGTGAGCAGATTGATATCGTGCGTAATGGTGGCAAATTTGCCGTCGCGAACCACTTCACCACCTAAGGCAATGACAAAAGTGCGATCACGAAAGGCATGAATATACGGGGCGGCCAGACGAAAAGACTGGACGAACTCATCGGCTTGCATGGAATTCCTAAAAGATTTGTGAGCTTTGTGCCAAGTATGGCTTGTCGTTAGTGCTGTTGATATTTGTTGCACGATTATTATGTTTGCAAATCAAATGTCAAAGCGGCCTAGGCTGCTCGCCAACGGGTAAAAAGCCAGATTTTTTCATATTTTGTGCAATTTTTCTTTAAATAGCTAGCAACTTAGTCTTAAGGGGGCAGACACCTGCTTTAGACGAGGCTTTCTATCCAAAATATGGGTGAAGTCCTGTAGGTGGTAAGGAGAGTGTAAAAGGATTGTTGTGTCTATATTGTAAAGGTGACTGCGTAATGGAGCTTCGCCATGCTTACCCATCTTCTACTAATCCCCCCCTTGCTGATTGCGCTAGCGGCTTCAGCTGCTGAGGGTTTGGAGTGGCAAGTGGAGCTTGGACAAGGCGTGCAGCCAAGCCATGTTGAGCAGCATCATTTGTTTAGAGTGGCTTTACACAAGGCGCTACCTTGGTCTTGGTATGAGAGTAAAACCGGCAAATTAAGCTCCGGCTTTGCGATTGGGGCCGGATTGTGGCATGGGGATGATCGCAACACTGGTGAATTTTTTATTACACCTGAGCTGCGATATGAATGGGCTCCGCTGGAGACCGGCACGCAGTGGTTTGTAGAGGCAGGGGTAGGGGGGCATTTGTTTTCCCGCACGGATTATGCCAAGCGTGGCCCTTTTAGTACTGCATTTCAATTTGGCGAGCAGTTTGGTGCAGGTATGCGCTTTGGCGAGCAGTCTGCGCAAGATTTAACGCTGATGTATCAGCATCATTCGAACGCCGATATCAATACCCCCAATTACGGCGCTGATTTTGTGGTGCTGCGCTATGGCTTTAAAATGTAGGGCAAGTAGGTGGTGTGACGTTTGTTTGGTCCACCAAGAACACGAAAGGCAGTAAAAATGACATGGCATGCTGACCGTTTAAGCGATGCCCGTTCGTGATTTTCATGCCTTTCGTGGGCGATGTTTTTTATCTAAATCAATACGCCCCGCGCCCGCTCACTACCGTGCGAATGGTTTTGCAGACAATCGCCACGTCGTACCAAAGATTCCAGTTTTTAACGTACCAAGCATCCAGCGCTACGCGCTCGGCATAGGTGGTGTCGTTACGGCCGGAAACTTGCCATAAGCCGGTTAGCCCTGGGCGCGCTTCTAAGTAAAAATCAACGTGATCGCCATAGCGTTCCAGCTCGGCGGTGATAATTGGGCGGGGGCCCACAAGGCTCATTTCGCCTTTGATCACATTCCACAGCTGCGGAATCTCATCGAGGCTGGTTTTTCTTAAAAACTCACCAATCGGCGTAATGCGTGGATCGTTTTTAAGCTTAAAGTCTTTATCCCATTCCGCCCGTGCTTCGCTGCTGCTGGCCAGTAGTTTTTCTAGCACTTCTTGGCTGTTAGAAACCATGGTGCGAAACTTCCAGCACTTAAATGGCCTGCCGTTAATCCCCACGCGAACATGGCCAAAAAAGATGCTGCCAGGGCCACCTTGGCGTTTGATTTGAACCGCTACATAGGTCAGTAGTGGAAAAAGCAAAATCAGCCCAACGCTGGCCCCGAATAAATCAAAAGCGCGCTTTAAGGTGGTCAGCGATTTCACTGATAAATTATTGCGCACCCGCAGCAGCAGCACTTCATGGCTGAAAAAGTGATGCGGTACCACGCCAAACAGCGGCAACCCAGCAATTGGCGGGATGATATGCATATCTTTATATTTGAGGGATAGCAGCTCAATTTGCGGGCCTAGGCGGCGTAATTCATCTTCATCCACGGCAACCACCACGTGGGGGCGGCCGTTATTATCTAGCCAAGACAGCAACCCGCTTTCATCTAGCTGAATAACCGGCCTAGTCTTGCCATCAATAATCAGTGTGGCTGGATCGCTCTGGTTAATTGATAAAAAAGCCTGCACCTCAAAACCCAGCTGGCGCTCGCTATGCATGGCGCGGCAGGCATCGATGGCATTGTTGCTGGCCCCAATAATCACTGTGGGCAGTTGCCAGAGTTGCTTAGATAGCAGCCAGTTTTTCATTTGTGAGCGTAAAAATGGCAAAAGCAGTAGGGCTAGGCTCCAAGACATTGGCCATAAAAAGCGCGATACCGTGAATTTACCCAGCAGCACCAGCATGCCGTTGAGTAGTGCGGCGAGCAGCAGGGCGCGCAGTATTTCTAGCAGCTCATCCCAAAACGGCAGCCGCAGGCTGTAATGCCCGCGCCACCAAAAATTGCCAACGGTGAGTACGGCTAGAAACAGAAAGGCGGTACTTTGTTGCGAGCCTTCCCACCACCACCATGCGGCAAAGTCGCCACCAATTCTTTGGTGACGAAAAAAGCTGAGCATGGCTAGCGCCGCGCAAAAAGACGCGGTGAGCGCAGCAAAATCAGCCAGCGCCAACAAAGGCTTGGCCCTTTCGGCTTGTAAATGCTTATTCATTTTACTTCCTGATTTTCAAGCAAAAGTTCTGTAGAGCAAGAGCGGGTAAAACCCAGCCCTATCAACTCAAGAGAAACGGTATTCGTAGGGCGGGTGTAACCCGCGCACTGATTAAGCATCACTGGCTGCTTGCTCCCGCCCTAAGACAGTCCATAAGCCCTATAAAGGCTCGCCATCATTTTATCTAGCGAGTAATGCTGCTCTGCAAATGTTTTGGCCTGTGCGCCTAGTTTTTGGCGGCTGAGGCGGTCTTCGATTAGGATGTTTAGATATTTAACAAAGTCGGCACTGTTTTCACACAGATAGCCATTTTCGCCATCGATCACTAGGTCTTTATTACCGACCACATTGGTGGCGAGTACTGGCAGGCCTGCGGCCATCGCTTCTATTACGGCTACCGGCAAGCCTTCCCAGCGCGAGGTTTGTATATAGATATCAAGGCTAGCAAGGTGCTGCAATGCTTGGCTGCGGTCTGTCCAGCCTGTGAGCCGAACGCCGGCCTTGGCCAAGGTTTTTTCTGAGTGGGCATCCCCGCCTCCAGTCCATAGAAACTCTACACCGGGCTGAGTCAGCTGGCCGGCGATCTCTGCAAATAGCTCAGGATTTCTGGCCAGCGTTACACGGCCAACTGTGCCGATGCGCACAATATCCTGATTGCCGCTGGCGGCAGGGATGGCCGCCAGATCAACCGCGTTGTTCACGACCACTACATTGTTGCTGAGATGACGGCAGATTTCTGCACCCTCAGAAGGTGAGCAGGCGATAAAGGTGCAGGATATTTCTGAAAGTATTTTTTCTACCGTCAGAAAAATGGTGTTTTTTAAACGACCTTCGGCACGCTGCAAAAATGACAGGCCATGCGGTGAGAAAAACCATTTTGGCGCAGATCTGCCACGGATAAATAAGCTAACAATCCGCCCTAGCGCACCGGCTTTAGATGAATGCATATGCACCACATCTGGTTTTAACTCGCGCAGCCAGTGATAAAGCGCGCGGCCAGCACGCCAGTCAGCGGCAGGGTTAATGGCGCGCACCATGGGCAGTTGAATAAAGCGGATGGCATCGACAAACAGTGCTCGCCAGTTGTCCGGTGTTTCTTCACGGATCGAATGAATAATAGTGATGCTATGGCCGTCCTTGGCCTGTGCATTGGCCATGGCCGACACCATAGACAGCGTGCCAGCGCCAAAGGCCTCAACAATATGCACAATTTTAGCAGCGGGTTTTACGGGAATCAGGCTCATGCTTTTTTTGCTCTTAATTTGGATTTGAGCTTAAACACCAAGGAATAGGGCAGCAAGAGTAAAAGCTGCGTTCTCGCCATGCCGATCAGGGCGGCAAGGCGGCCATCGCTGTATTTTTTTTGCACTGCCAAGCGGGATTTGAGCTGCTGGCGGCGTTTACTCAGCGAAATACCGCTAGGGTCTAGCTCGTAGCGGATCAGCACATCGGGCAGGTTGGCTACTTTAAACTGGCGGGTGAATTCACTAAACAGCGCATAGTCTTCGGCGGCAGGCATATCCAGCGGATAGGGGCCGGTGCTCGCCAAAGCCGCGCTTCTAAACATCACCGCCGGATGAATAAAGGCCGAGTTATTACGCATGGCGTGGCGAATAGCCGTGTGCTCGCTTGGATGGCGCAGCACAAATTGCTCGGCGCCTGCTTGATTCACAAAGCTGGCCGCGCCGCCAACCAGCATCACATTGGGGTGCTTATCTAAAAAAGCGACTTGTTTGGCGAAGCGATCCGGCAGGTTTTCATCGCCGCAATCCAAGCGGGCAATCAGCTCGTAGCCTCGGGACGTAATCCACGTTAAGCCAGAATTAAGCGCGTGCTCAATGCCACGATTCACCGGTAAGTTTAAAAACCGCAGCTCGCCCTGTGCCTTAAATGCCGCTCTGGCGCGGCTGTGATCAATAGGCGCACGCATGCTGCCATCATCCACCACTACGGCATCGCATTGCTCGTGCTCACCAATCGAGGCCAGCGATTTAAGCAGCCCCTCAGGATTATTAAAATGTGGAATGAGTAAGATAAGGCGTTTCATGTGTGCTTTTGGTTTGCGAGTGTGGCTTCGCGTTTTAATTTAACAATGGTAGGGCGGGTGGAACTTGCTAAATCCCCCCTAAGCCCCCTTTTTCAAAGGGGGGAACTGCTATGGCCATTTAGCGCGGTATTAACGCTGTAGCTTCCCCCTTGGTAAAAGGGGGACTGAGGGGGATTTGCTGTTTAATCCCACTTCCCCATCCCCAGCAGACGTTTGATTTTACGGGTGAAACTCACCGGCAGGGCGAAGCTGAGTGACGCTTTGCTGATTTTTACCAAAGATCGTGGTGTGTAATCAAAGTAGCGCCAGAGCAATTTAATCCGCATCGCCTGCTGCTGGCGGCGGCGGCTCATGGAAATCCCCCCGTCGTTATATTCGCTTTTAGTCAGCACCTCGGCCAGATTCGCAGTTTGGTAATGCGCTACAAAGCGCCAGAAATAGGCAAAGTCTTCCGCTGCTTTACAGTCAGTCGGATAAAGCCCCAGTGTTTTTACACCGGCGGCTTTAAACATCACGGTAGGATGGGTAAAGGCATTGTCGTCATGCATTTGTCGCAGAATCTTATCGTGCGTTTGTGGCTGATTAATCGTAAAACGATCGCCGCTGGCATCAAAAAATGTCACTGCACTGCCTAATAAATACACATCTGGGTGGCTGTCTAAAAAAGCCACTTGCTTGGCAAAGCGGTCCGGCGCGCATAGGTCATCGCAATCTAAGCGGGCAATATACTCATAGCCCGCATCAATAATCGCCTGCAAGCCGGCATTGAGCGCATGCTCGATACCCTGATTTTGCGGCAAATAGATAAAGTGCAATTGTCCATCCGCCTGCCAGGCCTTTGCACAAGCCGCCTCATCTAAACGCTGCCTGCTACTGCCATCATCCACAATAAAAGCATCAATTTGCTCGTGTATACCCACAGAAGCCAAAGACGCAGCTAGGCCCTGTGGATTATTAAAGTGCGGAATAAGTAAGGCAGTGCGGTTCATCGAAGCGCTTTGTGCAAAGAAAGGCGGCTATTTTAACGGGTTTTGCGGCTGGGCGTGCTGAGGTGAAATGTAAATCAGGCGGATGCACTCGCCGAACTAGGGCGATCACCTAATAAAAACCTTGGCCCCGTACCCAGATGGCGGGCTTGGTCGTCGCGGTTATACAGGCTGCATTTTTGTAGTGATAAACAGCCACAGCCTATGCACGAATCCAATTGCGTTTGCAGTGCGCATAGTGCGTCAATTCTGGCTTGTAGCATGGGCCGCCAAGACTGCGATAGCTGCGCCCAGTCTTCAGATGTTGGTGTTCTTTGCTGGGGTAGGGAGGCCAGCGCGGCGGCGATGTCTTCTAGGCTTAGGCCGACATTTTGCGCAACACGAATAAAAGCCACCCTGCGCAATACTTCTCTTGGAAATTGCCGCGTTTGCCCACTGCTACGCACGCTGTTGATTAAGCCTTTGCTCTCATAAAAACGCAGCGCGCTGGCTTTTACACCAGAGCGTTTGGCTAGGGTGCCAATGGATATCAGAGTGGTCATGCAAAATGCTCCAAAACACGCTTGACTTAAAGTTTACTTTAACTTGCATAGTGGCATGGTATTTAAATCTTAAGGAGTAGCCATCATGGAACAAGCGTATCTGGAGCATGCCAATATCACGGTGAGCGATCTGAACCGAGCCGTGCACTTTATTCTTACCGCCATCCCACACTGGAAAATCCGCGGTAAGGGCAAGATGGATTGGTTTGGAGCGGAAATTGATTGGCTGCATATCGGCGATGATTTTGCCTATATCGCCTTGCAAAGTGGGGGAATAGGGGAGGCGCCTGGTTGGAAAACGCATCTAGTTGGCGTGAAGCACTTGGGTTTTGTGGTGCCATCATTGGCGCAAACCAAGCAAGCTTTAGAAGTAGCAGGTTTTAGCTTGGATCATGATGGCGGCACAGCGGCTCATCGTGATAGCGCCTATTTTATGTTGGGCGAGGATATTCAGTTTGAGTTTGTTGAATACAGCTCAGATCAGCCCGCGCAACGTAATGAGTATACTTAGCTGTTTTAGTGGCCTTATTTGCAACATGAGGGGGCCACCCTCATGTTGCAGCAAGCATTTATAATTTCCCTAGTCTTCCTGATCTATAGTCCGTCATTGCCTGTGAAATCTCTTCCTGCGAGTTCATCACAAACGGCCCGTATTGCACGATAGGCTCTTTCAGTGGCTGGCCTGCAAACACCAGTACACGACTGGCGGCTGGGCTGTGGATGCGGATGCCGTCGCTCTCTGTATCATTGCTCAAAATAGCCAGTTGCTCGCTGGCAACCGCACTGCCTTCAAGTTCTACTACTCCGCGATAAACATAGATAAAGGCATTGTGCCCAGCAGGGATGGCTTGGGTAAATTCGCTGCCTGCAGGCAGATGCACATCTAAATACAGCGCTTGGGTGGCGGCTTTCTCAACCAAGCCTTTACAGCCGTGGCTTTGGCCTGCAATCACATGCACGGCTACACCCGCATCGGTAATAATGCTGGGTACGGTTTTAAAATCTTTGTACCAAGGCGCGCTCATTTTCTCGTTGGCGGGCAGGTTCAGCCACAGCTGAAAGCCTTCCATGCGGCCGTTTTCCTGCTCGGGCATTTCGGAATGCACTACGCCGCTGGCGGCGCTCATCCATTGCACACCGCCATTTTCCAGCAGGCCTTCGTGGCCTGCACTGTCTTTGTGGCGCATTTTGCCAGCAATCATATAGGTAACGGTTTCAAAGCCACGGTGCGGATGTTCTGGAAAACCCGCCAGATAATCCTGTGGATCATCGCTTTTAAACGCGTCCAACATCAAAAATGGATCGAGCCTTTGTTGTAAAGACTGGGTTAATGCTCGATTAATTTTAACCCCCGCACCTTCCATAACCGGACGACCTTGTACTTTTCTTTCCAAAGTGCGGGGACGGGTGACAAGTTTGGTGTCCATGGTGGTTCTCCATTAATTAACTGTGCAAATTAAACTGCAATCTAAACCCAAATCTTGAACCACAGAGGACACGGAGAACACAGAGTTTCACGGAGAAAACCAAAGAGACTCAATAAAAAAAATAGCCAATATATTGAATGATCTACTGAGGCATTTTTATCTGTTTTTTCTCCATTTTTTGTTTTTAACTCCGTGCTCTCTGGGGCCGAAGTGGTTCAAGATTTGGGTTTTTGTGAGTTGTTTTGCCTTAAGCCACTGCGAGTTCGATTTCGCTGTGGGCTTGGCTGATGCCTTTGTTTTGCATCTCATCGCCCATATTCAAGCCTTCGGCGTAGATGAATTCCACATTGCTCATGCCTAAAAAGCCTAAAACCGTGCGCATATAGTCGGCAATGGTGTCGCTAGCTGTGCCGCGATGTACGCCGCCACGGGTAAGCACTACGTAAACCTGCTTGCCAGTAAGTAAACCTTCTGGGCCATTCGCACCGTATTTAAAGGTTACCCCTGCACGGGCAATCGCGTCGATCCAGTTTTTAAGCTGGGCGGTAATGCCAAAGTTATACATCGGTGCGGCAATGATAAGCGTGTCTGCGGCTTGTACTTCGGCGATCAGCGCATCACTTTTGGCAACGCTGGCGGCTTGGGCGGTGGTGCGTGCTTCAGCGGCGGTCATTAGTGCGCCTAAAGTGGCCTCGTCCAGCACGGGATGCGGGTTGGTGGCGAGATCGCGTAACACCAGTTTTGAGCCTGTATGGCTGTTTAGTAGTTTTGTAGCCAGCACATTCGCCAGTTGTGTAGAGAAAGCACCGTTGCTGCGTGCGCTGGAGTTGATTTGTAAGATGTTCATGTTGGCTCTCTTGCTGGTTGTGTCTGGGAATGACGCTAATATAATCCTCTCGATTAATGGGCAGAAGTCCTTAAAATGGATAGTATTGTTCCATTGATGGAACAATGGTTAAAACGATGAAAATAGAAGCCAATGATCTGCTGTTATTTGCCCGAGTGACGGATGCAGGGAGTTTTACCCGCGCAGCAGAACGGATGGGGCTGCCTAAATCCACCGTATCGCGGCGGATTGCCAATATGGAAACGGCATTGGGCGAACGATTATTGCTGCGCAGCACCCGTAAATTGGTACTCACCGAGTTTGGCCAGCATGTGCTGGAGCATGCGCGGCAAATTGCCAGCGAGCTGGATGCGGCCGTGGCGTTGGTGCAGCATCGGCAAGCCGAGCCAAGCGGCCTACTGCGGCTGTCTTTACCTGGTGATTTTGCTGTTTTGGTGCTGGATGATTTTTTACAAGAATTTAGCCAGCGTTATCCGCAAATCCGCTTAGAGATCGATCTATCCCCACGCCGAGTAGATTTACTGGCAGAGAATTTTGATTTAGCGCTAAGGATGGGGGATTTACCGAGTGATGCCATGCTGGCTGCAAGGCGGATTGCGCTATTTAATGTGGGCCTATATGCATCGCAATGCTATGTGGCGGTGAATGGCTTACTCGATGGGCCGGAGCAATTAAATAGCCATCATACCTTGGCGATATTAAAAAGCAGCGGTGGCGCGCAGCCTTGGACTTTGCAAAAAGGCAAAGCCACGCAGCATATACAGCCACAGCCTAAGTTTTGCGCCAATTCACCACAATTACTGATCCGTATGGCCTGCCGTGGGCTGGGGATTGCGGCGGTTACCGAGTCTTTTGCTAAGCCTTATTTGGAGCGAGGCGAGTTGGTGCGCATCTTGCCCGACTGGTGTTTGCCCCCCGTGGCGGCTTGGGCGGTGTTCCCAGAGCGCCGCTTAATGCCTGCTAAAACACGGGTGTTTTTAGATCAGTTAGAGCAGGCTTTAAAGGCCTAGCAGCCTGTCGGACTTAGACTACCCTACTGCGAAAGCCCCGGATTTGACCATGTTCCGAGCTTTTTTTCGTTAAATAGCCCGCTATTCGCCCTAAACCCCCAAAAATCTACCTGATTATCCCTCTTGCTCAAACAAAGCCATATATGACATGTAGGCCAATATCCTGTAGGGGCGCTGCTTGCTGCGCCCTGTTCAGCGAGGGCGCAGCAAGCAGCGCCCCTACGAGTTAACGCTATTCACGTTGATATTCTCAGACAAACGACAAAAAATGAGCAAGAGACATAATCCCAAAAATCTGTCTCAAACTGGATGTTTTCTCGCTACGGACGCTTAAGTCAGACAGCTTGCTAGCAGCTAAAGCGTACCGCCGCTAGCCTCAGCGATTGCGCTAGCTCAGCATTATGATCTACCGCGATATTGATTTCTTTGGATGCAGAGAAAGAGCGCTCTGTCATCACCGCAATCAGCTGTACATTTACGGCAATCTCTTGACCAGCGGTATTTTGCTCGGCCAAGGCATCGGTGATTTTGGCCATGGCGTCTTTGGTTTCAGCGGCGCTTTGCTTAATCAAAGCCAGCACTTCACTACTGCGGTTTGCATGCTCTAAGGCAAGCTCGGTTTGGCTTAGGCTATTGCGCATACTATTCGCTGCGGTATGGGTGGTGCTGGTGATGGTGCCTAGGGTTTCCTGAATTTCACGCGTGGCTTGGGTGGTACGCTCAGCCAGTTTTCTGACCTCATCGGCCACAACAGCAAAGCCGCGGCCTTGCTCCCCTGCTCTGGCGGCTTCGATGGCGGCATTTAAGGCGAGTAAATTCGTCTGCTCGGCAATATCTTGAATCACCCTTGCTACACGGCCAATGCTGGCGCTGTGTTCTTCTAAATGGTTAACGGTTTCGGTGACGGTATGGGCGCTATCGGCCACAATTTGCATTTCTTTGGTGAGCTCATCTAAAGCCAGCGCACCTTGCTCGGCATGTTTGCCAGAAGTGGTGGCAACCTCATAGGCGTAGCTTGAATAATCTTTAAGATGCGACATCCCTGTTGAAAGCTCTTCAACGGCTGCAGCCATACGCGCGGCGGCATCGCTTTGCTCCCCAGCAGATTCGTGTACTTCTTGGCTGCTGCTGCGGGTTTGTGCGGCATCAGTGGCAAGTTGGTTGGATGAGTTTTGGATGTTTTCTACCAAGGTGGCCAGTTGGGTGCGCATTGATTCCATTGCGCCTGCTAAGCTATTTCGCATATTGCTTGGCACATGTACGGGGGAGGCTAAATCGCCTTCTGCAATCCGCGTGGCTGCGGTACGCATATCACTTGGCTCGCCGCCTAAATCGTTGAGTAGCGAGCGCAAAATCCAGCCAGAAAGCAAGATGCCCGCCAAGGTGGCGATAAGCACAAATGCTGCGCCGCCATAGATGGCATGGTTATGGCTCTCTTTAAATGCCGCTAAATTTTCTTGGGCCACATTGAGCTGTAGTTGAATCAGTTTATCTACTGTAGCGGTAATGGGATCAACGCTTTGATAAAGCGTTGTGGCGGCATATTCATTGATGGCGGCAAAGTTGCTGCCGGCTAAGAGTTTTTCGAGTTGATCAAAGCTTGTAGCAGCGGGCAGCATATTTTTATCGGCAATATCTACCAGCTTATTTTCTTCTGCCGTGAGCTCAGTGGCGTGATAGGTTTGCCATTGTTCTTTGATGGTTTTTCTGGCTATTTGGACGTTTTTTAAGCCATCTGCGGTATTCATACTGCCATTGGTTACTTTATGTACCGTATCTACAATATTAATGGCATACATATCGGATACGGATTTGAGCTGCACTAAAGGCATCACTCGATCTGCAATGGTGGTTTGAAAGTTTTTAGATCCACTTTCCAAACAAGTAAGACTAAGCGCGGCTAACATTAAAATAATGCCGATTAGGCTTCCGGATAATAATATTAGCTTGTACTTAACTTTCATGTTGTTCTCATTTAAAGTCAGAATGACCTTTAAAAGGTAGAACCGATTTGTTTAATGTAAAACAATTAATTAAGTAAGCTGATAAACGGACAAGGCTTTATTAGTATTTCGTGAAAGAGAAGTGAGTTTATATTGTTTATTTTTGTCAGAATTTAATCAGCAAATGGAAAGGAAGGCGTTGGATAAATCGCCTTCTGTCCCATTTTAGTTTAATGATTTTTTTGATATCTAAGAGAAGCAATTAATGAAATTATAATAAAGCCTGCGCCAACCAAACCAGTAACAACTTCATGAATTTCATGGAAAGTGCCAATAAACATAATAAAGGCTAATGCGCCAATAGCATAAAAAGCACCATGCTCTAAATATCTAAATTGATCCAAAGTCCCTTTTTCTACAAACATAATTGTTAGGGATCGAACAAACATTGCGCCAATGCCTAGGCCAATTGCAATAATAAAAATATTGTTAGATAGGGCAAATGCGCCAATGACACCATCAAAACTAAAACTGGCATCTAATACCTCTAAATACATAAAGGCAGAAAACCCTGTTCTTACTACGGCAGTTTGGCCGTGATTTTCTTCACCACCTAATAAAGCGCCAAAGCCATCCACAATGATGTAGGTGATGATTCCTGTAATGGCCGCTAGAATAAAATCGAGTTGGCTATGATGGGCAAGTTGTGTGGAAATAAAATAAACAATAACTAAACAAAGGCCAATTTCAATCCCGCCCATTTTCCCCATTTTAACTAAGGGTGATTCAATTATCGGTAGCCAATGTACTTCTTTGTTTTGGTCAAAAAAGAATTTTAAAAACACCAGCATTAAAAAAGCACCACCAAAGCCTGCCACAATAATATGCGAAGAGGTTAAAGTGGCCGCATATTGCTCAGGCTGCTGGATGGCCATGGTGAGTGCCGCCCAAGGGCTAAGCTGAGCAATCACCGCCACAATTAATACCGGAAAAATAACCCGCATGCCAAACACTGCAATTAACATGCCCCAGGTCATAAATCGTTTACGCCAGACGGCATCCATATCTTTTAAAACCGTGGCATTCACCACCGCATTATCAAAAGAGAGCGATACTTCTAATACCGATAAAATAGCGGCAATAAACATAGCCTTAGGGCCGCCCAAGGCGTAGGCGGCAGCGAGGCCCAGTAGCGTAATGATAAATGAGCTTTTAAAAAAGCGTAGGTGTGACAACATTGAGCGTCTCGGTATGTAAGGGATCTGTATTTCAATACTGAGATTTTAACAAGTGCATCATTACTTAGGGTAATTAAGATCTTTCACCTTGGTGGGTGCTCTGTAAGTAAGTTATAGGGGGCAAAGTTTGGAGCGGGTTAAAAAGCGCAAGCCTTCTGGCCCCTCTAAAGAAAACATTCCGCCGTGGCCGGGCACCACATCGATAATTAACTGAGTGTGTTGCCAGTAAGCAAACTGCGCCGCCCCTATATAAAACGGCATGCCGCCTATATAGCCCAGTAGTACATCGCTATCACCAATAATCAATTCCCCAGCCTGAAAACACATCGGCGAGCTGCCATCGCAGCAGCCCCCTGATTGGTGAAACATCAGCTCACCATATTTGGCAGCCAGTTTGGCAATTAAATCTAGCGCAGCGGGTGTGGCGCTGACTTTGGCATCGTTAGCCATGTTTATTTCCATTTTTTAAGCGTAAGAATGGTCATGTGCGCTGCATTACGCGTGGGCACGAGGCCCCACCCTGCATACCAACATCGGGTACTTGTAGGAAGGGCAAAACATTTTGTCTTGCCCACGCGTGCATGCCACAGACCCGTGCTTAGAAAAAACCCAAGGCATCTGGGCTATAGCTCACCAGCAAATTCTTGGTTTGCTGGTAATGATCGAGCATCATTTTGTGGTTCTCACGCCCGATGCCTGATTGCTTATAGCCGCCGAATGCTGCATGGGCTGGGTAGGCGTGGTAGCAGTTGGTCCAAACGCGGCCCGCCTGAATTTCGCGGCCCATGCGGTAAGCGGCGTGGCTGTCGCGCGTCCACAGACCAGCGCCTAGGCCGTATAGCGTGTCGTTGGCGATTGCTAAGGCTTCGTTTTCATCCTTAAAAGTGGTGACTGAAACCACCGGCCCAAAGATCTCTTCTTGGAAAATTCGCATCTTATTGTGGCCTTGGAATACGGTAGGCTGAATGTAATAGCCACCCGCCAGCTCCCCAGTCATTTGGGCGCGCGCGCCACCCGCCAATACTTTTGCGCCTTCTTGCTTGCCGATATCCAGATAAGCCGTGATTTTTTCCATCTGCTCCATCGAGGCCTGCGCGCCCAGCATGGTGGAGGCATCCAGTGGATTACCTTGCTTAATCGCGGCAACACGGCTGAGTGCGCGGTCCATAAAGGCATCATAAATCGACTCATGAACCAAGGCGCGGCTTGGGCAGGTGCAGACTTCACCTTGGTTCAGGGCAAACATCACAAAGCCTTCGATGGCTTTATTAAAGAAGGCATCGTCGTGCTTCATCACATCGGGCATA
The DNA here is from genome assembly GCF_033446605.1 of Iodobacter sp. CM08. Taxonomy (NCBI): domain Bacteria; kingdom Pseudomonadati; phylum Pseudomonadota; class Betaproteobacteria; order Neisseriales; family Chitinibacteraceae; genus Iodobacter; species Iodobacter sp. CM08. The sequence continues at coordinate 37,005 of NZ_JAWQUO010000007.1, forward strand.
AAGATATTGGGCGATTTTCCACCTAGCTCCAGCGTCACCGGAATCAGATTTTGTGAGGCGTATTGCATAATTAGCCGGCCGGTGGTGGTTTCACCGGTAAAGGCGATTTTGGCGATGCGCTTATTCGATGCCAGCGGTTTACCGGCCTCTAAGCCAAAGCCGTTCACAATATTGAGCACGCCCTTAGGCAGTAAATCGCCAATGACTTCCATCAGCAGCAAAATGCTCAGCGGTGTTTGTTCGGCGGGCTTGAGCACCACGCAATTGCCTGCCGCCAGTGCAGGAGCCAGCTTCCATGTGGCCATCAAAATCGGGAAGTTCCAAGGAATAATCTGCCCAACCACGCCTAACGGCTCATGAAAATGGTAAGCCACGGTATCGTTATCGATCTGAGCAATGCTGCCTTCTTGTGCGCGTATCGCCCCAGCAAAATAGCGAAAGTGATCAATCGCCAAAGGTAAATCTGCAGCGCGGGTTTCACGGATGGGCTTGCCGTTATCCCATGTTTCCACTGTGGCGAGCATTTCTAAATTGGCTTCGATTCGGTCGGCAATTTTATTTAGGATATTAGCGCGTTCGGTGGTCGATGTTTTACCCCATGCTGTTTTGGCGGCGTGGGCAGCATCCAGCGCCATTTCGATATCACTGGCGTCTGAGCGGGGGATTTCGCAAATGACTTTACCGGTGATGGGGCTGACGTTTTCAAAATACTTCCCAGCCAGCGGTGCCTGCCATTCGCCATTGATATAGTTGGCGTAGCGTGCTTTTAATTGCAGAGGAAAACCATACTGACCTGGAATCAATGTGCTCATGCTGCTTCTCCGGTGGGTTTAGGGCTGCTGCCCCTGTCCACTGCTATTAGCAGAAAGCATGCCTGTGCATGGCTATATTGCACTGCAATGCAGGTGAAAACTTTGTGAAAGCTAGCATTGGGCGTTTATATATTGCAATGCGGTATCTGCAAAGGCGTTAAACCTTCGTATTTACAAGGGTTTAACGTATATTGTGTTTCAGATAAACCTTGTAAGTGTTGCAATTTGCAACAGTGGTTTTGAGCCTGCAACAAGGAGATCATCCATGTCTACTTCTCTGCCCGCCCTAAGCACGCAAGCGCGTCGTCAGTTTTTTGAAGAAGGGGTTTGCCCATCCAGCCTGCCGCAGCAGATTGCCGAATCTTGGCTGCGCTGCCGTCAGCAAGGCATAGCGGATGATGGTTTTGATCCTCTCGTAAGCGCTGATTTACAGCAGGCCTTGCAGGCGAATGAGCATCTACTGCGTGTGGCACTGCCAGAGCTAGATGGCTTATACGAGCAGGTGCTTGGCACGCAGAGCGTGGTGCTGCTTACCGACGCCGCTGGCCTCATTTTAAATACCACCGGCAATCCACAGTTTATGAAAAAGGCCGAGCAAGTGGCGCTGCTACCAGGAGTAAGCTGGGCCGAAGCCAGCAAGGGAACCAACGCGATTGGCACGGCGCTGGCGCTGGCTGATTCGGTGCAGGTGAGGGGAGGCGAGCACTTCTTGGCGCAAAATATCGGCATCTCTTGCTCGGCATCCCCTGTGTTTGCGCCCAATGGGCGGCTGGCTGGGGTGCTGAATGTTTCGGGCGACGCTTGCTTGCATCATCTGCACGCTTTGGGCTTAGTGCGCCTTGCCGCTCAGCAGATCGAGCATCGCTGGCTGAGCATGGCTGGGGATGAGCATTGGCTGCTGCGGCTGCACCCGCGTAGTGAATTACTCGGCTCGCCAAGGGAGGGAGTGCTGAGCTTTGCTGGGGAGACCCTGATTGCCGCCAACCGCGTGGCCCTGCACTGGCTGGGTTTAAGCTGGCAAGATTTAGGCCACAGCCGTTTTGCTGATTTATTTGAGGCGGCTTTAAAACCCATAGTCGCTCCGCAGCAAATCTATACCCAGCGTGGCCAGCATTTTTACATCACCATCACCGCCCCTAAGGCCAAGCTCGCTACTCGCCCCTTGATCGAACCCGAGTTTCACGAGCGAAGCGTGGTGCAGCCTTTTCAAAAACAATTAGATAAAGCGGTCAGGGTGCTAAATGCGGGCGTGGCGGTATTGCTACAGGGCGAAACCGGCAGCGGCAAAGAGGTATTTGCCAGAGCGCTGCATCAAGCCAGCCAGCGCAGCAAAGGCCCGTTTGTGGCGATTAACTGCGCTGCTCTGCCAGAATCCTTAATCGAATCTGAATTATTTGGCTACGAAGAGGGTGCGTTTACAGGTGCTAAACGTAAAGGGCATCTGGGTAAATTGCGCGAAGCCCATGGCGGCGTGCTGCTGCTCGACGAGATCGGCGATATGCCGCTGGCGATGCAAGCGCGTTTGCTGCGGGTGCTGCAGGAGCGTGAAGTTACCCCGTTGGGCAGTAGCCAGTCTTACAAAGTTGATTTTGCTATTGTTTGCGCCAGCCACCGCGATCTACCCAAGCTGGTTGCAGCAGGGGAGTTTAGGGCCGATTTATTCTATCGCCTGCAAGACTTTACTGTCCGCCTGCCACCACTCTGCGAACACGCGAATTTGCCCGGTTTTATTACTGGGCTTTGGCAAGAGCTGGGAGGAGTAAAACGGCAGATTCGGCTGGAAGACGAGCTATTGGGCGCATTAAACCGCTACCCTTGGCCTGGCAATGTAAGGCAGCTACTCAGCCTATTGAAAACCCTACTGGCCTTGGCGGACGACGGCGATAGCCTGGGTATCCGTGATTTGCCAGAAGCCTACCAAGTGCCGGTCAGCCAAGCCTCCTTAGCCAGCAACAGCCAAGGCCTGATCGAACAAACCATTGCCCAGTTTGAAGGCAATATCAGTAAAGCTGCAGCGGCGCTGGGCGTGGCGCGTAGCACGCTGTATCGGCGGCGGCGTAGCTTGGCTTGAAGTCTAAGCTACGGCACTCCCTTAATTTACAAAATTACTCCTGCTTTAATACTCGTACTTCCACTGCTTGTGGGGCAGGAGTGTTGATTATTGGGGGGGTGTTGGGCACTACCTCAGGCACCGCTGTGGGGGGGCTACTTAAGGCATCGGCTGCTGCGCCGCCTACGGCCACGACGCCTTTTACTCCTGCTTTGCCTACATCGTAAGCCACCCCAACGGCGGTAGTGGTGATGCTGACGGCGGCTGCGCCAACGGCCACCACGGCGCAGCCGCTTAGGTTAATGGCGAGCAGGCTTAGTAAGATGAAAGCTTTCATTTACCCATTCCTCCTACTTGTTGCGCTAGATAGGTGGCGTAGTTATCGGTCATGCCGCCGATAAAGTCGAGCACGCGGCTATAGCTCTCATACAGCGGCCATTCTTTTTTAGGGGCGTTGTATTCCATTAAATCGAGGATTCGTTTCATTCTAAAGCTCAGCTGTGGCGATACTTTTTGTTGGTAGGCGGCGTTGCAAAAGGCTCCCAGCAGAATATCTAAGCAGGTAAACGAGCCCACTTCGATTTCTATTTTGCGTCTTTCATTAAAGATGCGATCACGGGCGAGCTGCTTAGCGGCGTTGATGCCGTCTTTCATGCTGCTGGGGCAGGCGCTGAGTAAATCGCCCTTAAATTTACCTTCCATGATAGGGGTGTACTGCTGCATAAAGGTTTCAGTGGCGCTTAATACGCAGCGCTCGATGGCTTTGCCGCGCAGCAGCGATATTTTACGGCGATTGGATGGCGCGGCAGCGATTTCTAGCTCCAGCAAATCTTGCTGACCGCCACAAATTTTAATCAAGAGCGGCTCAACTTGCTCATACGCCAGCATGCCAATTTCTATGCCGTCTTCTAAATCTAAAATGGCGTAGCAAATATCGTCGGCGGCCTCCATCAGGTAGGAGAGCGGATGGCGCGCCCAGCTGTTTTTGTCGACCTTAGGCAGGCCTAATTCGGTGGTGATTTCTTCTAAGATATTTTTTTCAGATTGATAGCAGCTAAATTTGCCGCTGGGCGTGGCTTCGCTGGATGTCCACGGGTATTTTAGCGTGGTGCCTAGCGTAGCGTAGGTGAGGCGCATGCCGCCTTCAAAACGGTGGTTTTCTAGCTGGGTGACCACTCTAAAGCCCTGAGCATTGCCTTCAAAAGTCATTAAATCGAGGCGCTCGTTAGCGCTTAGATTTTGCAATAGATAGGCGTGTTGATCGCGGCAAAACCAATCGCGGATCGCGTATTCACCGGCGTGGCCAAATGGCGGGTTGCCAATATCGTGGGCAAGGCAGGCGGCTTGCACAATCGCACCGATATCGTAAGGCGTGATGTGTGGCGGCAGGGCGTATTGCAGCCGTTGGCCGACTAAAATACCCAAGCTGCGCCCCACGCAGCTCACCTCAATGGAGTGGGTGAGGCGGGTATGCACATGATCGTTTTCGGTGAGTGGATGAACCTGAGTTTTGCGCCCTAAGCGCCGAAATGGTGAGGAGAAAACGATGCGGTCGTGGTCTTTATGAAAATCACTGCGCCCTGATTCGTGATCAAATAAATCATTACGTACAGCGCCAAGTCGCTCGGCGTTTAGGAGCTGTTGCCAGTTCATCATAAATGGGTCTCATTGGGCGGTTATTTACGTGTTTGTTTGGAGATAAAAATAGTCCTGACTATGCCTCTTGCTCAATCTCACTATAAATATCGTAGGGGGGGGGCAACCCAACCCTATCAACTTAAGGGAGATTTGCTGATCGTTAAATCTTAAGCGATCAACTTAGATCTATCTATTGCAAGGATTGAAACATCGTAGGGCGGGTGCAACCCGCGTTTTTTTAGCATGACTCGCGGGTTGCACCCGCCCTACGAATGGCATATTGCTTAAGCGGATAGGATTGGTGTGAAATACATCCGTGGTTCAAGGTTTAGCGCCATTTCATGCACAGTTCAGGCTCTATGTAACTTTTTTAGCGCATATGGGGTTGCACTCGCTCTACAAACTCCAAAACCAAACTAAGCACTCAAGACATCCATCTGCATAGAGCCCATTGAGCAAGAGACATAATCAGGAAAATAGTTTACTGCTTTGGCTGCAAGTCTAGATAATATTGCAGTAAGTCATTTGGCGCGAGTGGGCAGCTAAAATAATAGCCTTGAATCAGATTGCAATCGTAGGAGATCATTTTTTCTAGCGTGGCAAGATCTTCTACCCCCTCGGCCACCACGCTTAAATTCAGTTTATGCGCTAGATTAATTACGCTTTCTACGATATGCGCGTCGGTGTCGGATTGGGTAATGGTGCGAATAAAGCTTTGGTCGATCTTTAGCTCATCAATGGGTAGGCGTTTTAAATAAGAAAGCGAGGCATAACCCGTGCCAAAGTCATCAAGGGCCAGCTTACAGCCTAGCTTTTTAAGCGCATACAAGCTGCTGATGGTAGCTTCTAAATCCTCAATCGCGGCGGATTCGGTAATCTCAAAAATAATACGGTTGCCAGGGATATTCCACAGGCTAAGTGCGTTTTCTACCTCTTGGGCTAAGCGCGAATCTAGTAGATTAGATGGGGTTAGATTAATACTTAAACTGCCTTTTAGACCCGCTTGGCTGAGTAGGGAGAACTCGCGCAAAGCCGCATGGATCACCCAGCGGGTGAGCTGTGGCATGAGCCCTAGTTGCTCGGCCACGAGTACCGCCTCATCGGGGCGCACATAGCCTAGTTTATCGTCTTGCCAGCGTAGTAGTGCTTCGGCCCCTTTGTACAACACACCGCTGCTAAGCGGCTGCACTTGCGGCTGAAAGACCAGATAAAAGCGATTACTTGCCAGTGCTTCACGCAGGGGTTTTTCTAGTTTTGCAAGTAGCAGGCCTTGGATATCACGCTCGGCTTGGTAAACCGCCGGTTCTTCATTGCTGCATTGCTTGGCTGCGGCTTTGGCGCAATGGATTAATTGTCTTAGGCTAGTGCCATGCAAAGGCCATAGAGCAATGCCGATTCGAGGGCTAACTGCGCTTTCTGTAAAGGCTTGGTTTAGCAAGGATTGCGCGCGATTGGCGGCTAAAAATGCGTGCCCTTCGCCTAACATATTGGGCAAAATCATTAACACGCCACCCTCAATAGGATAGAGCTTATCTTGCGGGCGTAGCATTTCATTTTGTAGTTGTATAGCACTGATTCTTAGCGATTCATAATGGCCAGTTTCTATGAATAGTAGGCCAATATTTCGCTCTGCTTGGGTATGCAATTTGGCGTTTTCTAAGCCTTGCGCGGGGGAATCTGCCTGTAATGGTGTGCGTGTTTGTAGCTGCTGGTGAGCTTTTTTTAGCTCGGTAAGGCTTAGGCGATTAATAAGCGCTTCAGCCTCGGCAGGCAAATGGGGCAGTAATTGTTCTCGCCAGCTTAAGAGCATTAAAGTGGCTTGGCTAAGGCCGTGCGGGCTGAGTTGTGGCCAAATATCGATGGTTTCTCCCCTAGTTAGGGCCTGAAAGTAAGCATCGTATAGCGTGTCATCTTGTGGTTTTTCTTGGCAATGTGTTTGGATGAGTCTACTTAGGGCTTGGCTTAAAGACGTTTGTGTATCTAGTTGATAGCTGGCGAGCAGGGCTAGATCGCTGCTTGCGGCTAAGGGCGAGGTGTTCATCCTTGAAAATACTCTTGTGGATTAATATTAAAACTCCCCTGCGGCCATTCTTTACGAATGCTAATTTCTTGCCCGCTACTGCTGGCTGGATTCATCATTAAATCTAGCAGGCTAGGCCGAGCATGTGGGCGTTTATCTGGTCCTAAAATGAGTAATACCTTGGGCTTGAGTCGCCTGCTGCGATTTTGCCCTGCCACAATCCCAATATCACCACTACTCAGCTCAACCAGTGCACCCACCGGAAAAACACCAATGCATTGGGCAAATTGCTCTACCAAGGCGGGATGAAAGTATTTATCGCTCCATTTATAAAGCAATTGTAATGCTGCATGTGATGTTTTGGTTTCGGCATGGGCGCGATCGCTGGTCATGGCGGTAAAGCAATCCACAATGCCGGCCATGCTAGAAAATAGCCCGATTTCTTCGCCTTTTAAGCCGATAGGATAGCCACTGCCATCTAAGCGCTCATGATGGCGGGCCACCATATCGTAAACATCGAGTGGTACATCTTTAATCTGATTTAAAATATCTAAGCCATGCCAGACATGGGTTTTCATCATAGAAAACTCACCTGGTGAGTACGAGCCGTGGTGCTGTAATAGTGTTTTGGGCAATTTCATTTTGCCAATATCAAGCATAAAGCCGGCAAAGCCCAAGGTGTGTAAATCTTCGCGGGGATAGCCTAAGTGCCGGCCAAAAGCCAGCATATAGACCGCACTATCTAAAGCATGCTCATAGGTGTAGCTGTTGGCGTTTTTTAGCTGGGAAAGCCAAAGCAGTGCGCTGGGATTACGAATAATCGAATCCACCATTTCACTGACCACGGTGTTGATTGCCTCTGCACGTGGTTGTAAATCTCGGCTGATTTCGGCCATGGCGTTAGCAATAATGTCGCTGGCAGAGCGGTGGATGGTTTTAGCTTGCTGTAGCTCTTGTTTGATTGGCCGGCTATCCGCATAAATAATGATTTGCGGCTCAACATAGGGCGCATTCGCAGCAGCTGCTTTGTTTTGCGACCACTTGGCAAACAGTTGGCGTAATTCTTTGAGCAGCGTGATCTGTTCTTTGATTTCTACCGTTTGATATTGAATATGCGGCAAGAGGGGCAGGGCGCTAAATTTCTTTTCGGTCAAAAAGCCCCAGCGCGCTACTCCTCCCGTAGATCGCTCGATATCTACTGTCACGAACTGGCAGTATTCTTTGAGTTGCTCGAGCTGCTCAGCGCTCTCTAGCAAAAAACCTTCAATTAAAAAAGGCGTGTCAATCCAAGGGCGATCAAGCTCGCTAATAAATAAATCAGCTTGTAGCGCTGATACGGGTAGGCGTGTTTCCAATTGATAATGTCTTTTATTGCTAAGTCAGATGGCTAAGTGCGGATTTAATGTTGTTTTTTACAAAACTAATGACTGTTCTTTTATTGCTGGTAATTATATGCTTTGTAAGTAATAGATTTTTTTAAACGTAATTAAAACACTATTGTAAGGTATTTACATTAGGTACGAACTATTTGATTCGTGTTCTGCCTATTTTGTTGCCTCCCATGTCAATAGCATTATGGTGCGAGTCTTTGGGATCGCCAATGGCAAAATGTACTTAAAGTGAGTAGCTCAAAAATAGTATAAATCATGTTATCAATGGATTTGGAGGCGTTGATTTAGCTTTTTTATTATTTTGCTGATTAACTGATGTTTACGAAGTACATAAAATATCCGCTATGCACTACAGAGAACGCCTCCCAGGCTACTGCACACTGTTCCTGAGTAAAGTCTATAGATATTTTTTATTGATTTTTGCGTTTTGAGTGGGGTAAACGTTTACTTGCGTTGTTTCAGTCAAAAACAAGCTGCCGATTGCCCTAGGGCATCCTTTTAGGCATGGCTCATGCACTAATTTTAGCGGGTATGCTGAGCAGCACTAAAATAACAGACCCTAATATGCGCCGCCTTAACTGCTTTGGAAACAAGCAATTATTACCAAGGCGTATCCTTTGTAGCTAATCGTTTGCAGGCCTCGATATGTGCATTTGGCAATAGGCTATAAAACCAACACCACCGCGATGTTTTTGTTAAAATGGCGACCGTTTTTTTGTGAGAAGACTATGGCCCTGCTGGAGATCCGTGACGTCGTAAAAACTTTCGGCGATTTCACTGCTGTTAATCATGTGAACTTGTCGGTGGAAGCCGGTGAATTCTTTACCCTGCTTGGCCCCTCGGGCTGTGGCAAAACTACTTTATTACGGATGCTGGCCGGTTTTGAGCAGCCAGATTCTGGTGCAATTTTGCTCGATGGCAAAGATATGTCGAATGTACCGCCAGAAAAACGCCCCGTGCACACGGTATTTCAGAATTACGCGCTATTTCCGCATATGAGCGTGAGCGACAATATTGCCTTCCCTCTGAAAATGGCCAAAGTTTCGCTCGCAGAGATTAAATCCCGCGTGGCCGAAATCCTAGAAGACGTGCGTTTGCAAGAATTTGCCCACCGTTTTCCGCATGAATTATCAGGTGGTCAGCGCCAGCGCGTTGCTATTGCTCGCTCCCTCGTGAACCGCCCACGTCTCTTGCTGCTGGATGAGCCGCTCTCTGCACTGGATGCCAAGCTGCGTGAACAAATGCAAATGGAATTGATTACGCTGCAAAAAGAAGTTGGCGTAACCTTTGTGTATGTCACCCACGATCAAGGCGAGGCTTTAGCTTTATCACACCGGATTGCGGTGATGAATAAGGGCCAAGTAGAGCAGCTGGATGCGCCAGAAACCATTTATAGCTACCCCAAAAGCCGCTTTGTGGCTGATTTTATTGGCCAATGTAATTTGCTGGATGCCACGATCAAATCCATTAGCAATGAGCGTATGCAGGTCGAAATTGCCGGTGTAGGTATTGCTGAAACCTTGCCGGTTGCTGGGGCGGTGGTGGGGCAGCAGGGTACGCTCAGCTTGCGCCCTGAAAAAATCAAATTGGCGGCCAGCTTAGATAATACCGATGCAAATGAAGTGCACTTTAAAGGGACGGTTGAAAACTGCCTCTACCTTGGGGATGTCACCATTTACATCGTGAAATTAGATAATGGCGTGCTGGTTGAGGCCATGCTGCCTAATTCTGCCGCAGGCCGAGCTAAGTTTTTTGATGATAACGATGCAGTAGAGCTGGCTTGGCGTTATGACGCTGGCCACTTCTTGCTGGCTTAGGGGGCGATATGTCGAAAGTAAAACCACCTAGCCTCGCCAAATGGCTGATCTCTGGCCCGCCACTCTTATATTTGCTGATCTTTTTTGCCGTGCCAACGCTGATGATGATTTTTTCAGCGTTTCGTTTCCCTGGCGAATATGGCGGCCTAATGCCGCTGGTAGATATCAACCCAGATACTGGCGCGCGCGAGCTACTGATTAATTGGCAAAATTGGCGCGAGTTTCTGACCTTAGAAAACTTCACACGTTTTTTTGAAGACGGCGTTTATGTTGAGCTATTTATTAAGTCGTTTTGGTATGCTGGCTTAACCACTCTGTTTTGTATTATTTTGGCTTACCCATTGGCGTGGTTAATTGCCCGTAGCCCAAAGAAATACCGTGATTTATTAGTGCTATTAGTGATTTTGCCGTTTTGGAGTAATTTTTTGATCCGCGTGTATGCGTGGATGATTATTCTAGGGCCGCAGGGTTATTTTGCTATGACGGTAAATAGCGTATTAGCGTGGTTTGGCATTGGCCCTCAGCAGTTTCTATTTACTCATTTTGCGGTGATTGTGGTGCTGGTCTATGTGCATTTGCCATTTATGGTATTACCGCTGTATGCCAATTTAGAAAAGCACGATATGGCGCTATTAGATGCGGCTCAAGATTTGGGCGCATCTGCTTGGCAACGCTTCTGGCGCATTACTTGGCCATTATCACTGCCAGGTGTTTGGGCAGGGGCCGCTTTGGTGTTTATCCCCGCACTAGGGATGTTTGCCGTGCCTGATTTGGTGGGCGGCACTGATGGCATTATGGTGGGTAATTTAATTAAGCAGCAGTTCTTAGATAGCCGTGACTGGCCATTTGGCTCTACCTTATCAATTATGCTCACGGCCAGCGTATTGCTATTAGCATCCTTAGCGACCTTGATTAGCCGTGGGAGAAAAAAATCATGACTAAGCAAAACAAATGGCTATGGTTTGCGGCGCTGTTTACCTACGCCTTTTTATATTTGCCGCTGATTATTGTAGTGATGTATTCATTTAATGATTCGCGGCTTAATGCAGAATGGGTAGGTTTTACCTTTAAGTGGTATCGCATTTTGTTTAATGATGAGCAAATGCTGGTGGCCGCCCGTAATTCATTATTAATTGGCGTGATTACTAGTTTTTTTTCCACCATATTTGGTACCTTGGCAGGCGTAGCCATGTACAAATATAAGCTGCGGCTTTTACCTGTTTTGGTACTGACTCCGATTGCCATCCCAGAAATATTAATGGGCGTATCGCTGCTGATGTTTTTTGTTATGCTTAATATGACTTTGGGATTGTTTTCCGTTACCTTAGCGCATATTGCTTTTTGTATTGGTTTTGTGGCTATTGTGGTGCGCTCCCGTTTGCAAGGCATGGATGAATCCTTGATAGAAGCGGCGCGTGATTTAGGCGCTACGCCGATACAGGCATTTAGGCTGATTACAATGCCTTTGATTATGCCTGGCATTATTGCAGGTGCATTGATGGCGTTTACATTATCTATTGATGATTTTGTGATTACCTTCTTTACGGCAGGTGCGGGCGCATCTACCTTGCCATTGCAAATTTATTCAATGATTAGAATTGCGGTAACACCCGAGGTGAATGCGATTTCAACCTTATTAATGCTGTTAACCCTTGCCCTGATTTTGATTGCCAGCAAAGTAGCCCCAAGCGCTTTACGCGCTAAATAGTCAGTAAGCGCTTGGTATTGATGGGCAATCCCAAGCGCAGCATTATTTTGTATCTAAAAACATAGATATCTAGCACAAGGGTTTCTTGTTTTTAGAGTGCCTTAAAATTTAGGGCATAATCGCACTGTCTTTTTATTCAACCGCTTTGGAGTGTTTGAGACATGAAGAAATTATTATTCACGCTGCTACTGGCTGCCAATATGGCACAGGCTGAAGAAGTGCTCCACGTTTACAACTGGAACAACTATATTGCGCCAGAAACGGTAAAACGCTTCGAAGCAGACTGTAAATGCCGTGTGGTGCAAGATTATTACGGTGCAATGGAAGAAATGCTGGCTAAGCTGTCCGCCGGTGCTAAGGGCTACGATGTGGTTGTGCCCACTGGCTTTGCAATGCCGCCTTTGATTAAACAAGGCATGGTGCAGCCGCTAGATAAAAGTAAACTCCCTAATATTAAAAATGTGAATCCAGCTTTTTTAAATAGCCAGTTTGATCCGGGTAATAAATTCTCTCTGCCTTATTCGTTTACCACCACCTTGCTGGGATTTAATCAAACCAAGCTAAAAGAGCTAGGTATTGAGCCTAATTCTTGGGCTGTGATTTTTGATACCGCTATTTTGGCAAAAATAAAAGGCAAAGTAACCGTATTGGATGATGCGAATGAGTTATTTGCCGCATCCTTAATGTATAACGGTTTTTCTGCCAACTCGACCAATCCCGCCGAGTGGAAAAAAGCCCAAGAAACCATTATCAAAGCCAAGCCATTTTGGGCTGCGTTTAATTCGCAAAGTTATATTAAGGAATTAACGCTGGGTAATATCTGGGTAGCACACGGCTATTCTAGCGATATGTTCCAAGCGGCTGCAGACGCTAAAACAGTGAAGCGTGCCTTTACCGTGAGCTATGGTTTGCAAAAAGAAGGGAACACCCTGTCGGTGGATAATATGATGATGCTTAAATCAGCGCCTCGGCCTGATTTGGCGCTGAAATTTATCAACTTTATGATGGAAGGGAAAAACTCGAGCGAGCTGACCAATATGGTGGGCACGGGGAATCCTAATTCGGCTGCAGCACCGTTTGTACACGCTGAAATAAAAAAGAATACTGCGGTATTTCCTGATGAAGCCGCTTTAAAAAAACTGCAGCAGCTCAAGCCATTGGATGCTAAACAGCGCCGTGATTTAAGCCGTTTGTGGACGCAAATTAAAACCTCTAAATAAAGAAGACGATAGGGGGGCTTGGGCCCTCCTTACTCAATGCGAAATACATCCTTCAATATCAGCTACTTGGCCCGTCGCATTACCCCAACGAGGGTGCCACGCTACGTGTTTTTTTGCAGCGTGCTGGTGATTTTGGTGGTGAGCCTGTATCCCTTTACTGGCTGGCGTTTTACTGGGGAGCCAATTTGGGCTTTCTATACCTATCCTCTACCTTACTATTTTACTTTTTTTGATAACAGCATCAATGTGCTGGCCTATATGCCGCTGGGCTTTAGTTTGGCCATTTCATTAAAGAATAATCGTCTAGGGCCGTTGCTGGCGGTGCTTTCGGGGATGTTTTTATCTTGTACTGTGGAATTCACCCAGCAGTTTTTGCCTGGCCGAGTGGCATCAAATTTAGATATTTTAAGCAATAGCTTTGGCGCTTTTTTGGGCGTGCTGTTAGCGATGATTTTAGGTAATCGTTATTGGCAAACACGCTGCTTGGCGGCTCGGCATGCTTGGTTTGCCCCTGGGCCTGCGGTGGAGTGGGGTGTTACTTGGTTGGTGCTGTGGTTTATCACCCAGATGGATCCATCCCAACCCTTTTTAGGGGTGGTGGTTGAGTCACCCGGTTTGCCGCAGCCGTTTGAATCGCCAATGGAAAACGCCAAGCTATTTTTGCGCCTCTTAGAAGGTGGGGGCATGATGCTGCACTTTTTAGGGATCGCTTTATTTGTATCTGTATTGGTGCGCCATACTCGGCAAAGCCCCGCCGCGATTCGCTTTACCCTGCTGGCGGCTTTATTACTTAAGCTTGGGTTTGCAGGGATCTTACTTAAGCCCGCACAGTTTTTTGCTTGGCTTAATTTAAATATCTTCGTGGGTGGCTTATTAGGCACGCTGGCTTTGCTGCTGCTATGGCGTTTAAATCGTAGCCTAAGAGCCTTACTAGGGGCGCTCGCCTTGGTGGCCACCTTGGTGATCGGTTGGTTTTGGCCTTTAGTGCCGCAGCTAGCGGCAACTCTGCCGCTGTTTCGCTGGCACTACGGCCATCTCTTGCATTTTAATGGTCTATCTGCGGTGATTAGTGATCTATGGCCTTATGGCGCAATTGCCTTGCTACTATGGCTAGCCGCTCGCCCTCCGCGCGAAGAGTCTTGGTAGTGCTTGAAGCTTTACTTGGGTATCAACAACTAGATTCTGCTAATCCTTGTGCATTTTTATTATATTTTTACATCTAGCTTTCTTTTCTTTACCTCATTTTTACGGCGGCAACTCTAGGATACGCATATCCATTTCCCTTTAAGGAAGGTTTGCGATGAGTCTGCTCTACGGTTCTATGGTGCCCACCCGCCGTGAAGATGTGCCTAATGCTGCCCCTGTGCGCTTTGTTTCACGTTTTAGCGTGAATTCTGCAGGAGCGGTGCCTGAGCTGTTGCCGTTGCTCAAAAAACTATTCCGCCGTATTTGCTCAGGGTCAGCGCAATGATCCGCTTACTGAGATTTTACCCCAGCGCGCTACTCTTGGCGGCGTTTAGCAGCCATGCCATCGAGCCTGTGGCGTGTAAAACCGTTCGCTTTGCCGATGTAGGCTGGACCGATGTGAGCGCGACCACGGCACTCACCGGCGAAGTATTGAGCGCCTTGGGCTATCAGAGCGAAGTGAAAATGCTCTCGGTGCCGGTGACGTTTCGCGCCATGCAAAGCAAAGACATCGATGTTTTTCTGGGGAATTGGATGCCCACTATGAAAAACGATATCGAGCCCTATTTAAAAAATGGCAGCGTTGAAAGCGTGCGGGTTAATTTAACTGGGGCTAAATACACCTTGGCCGTACCGGAATACGTGTATCAGACGGGGGTGCACCACTTTTCTGATATTGCTAAATATTCTGACCGATTTGCTAAGCGCATTTATGGCATTGAGGCGGGCAACGATGGTAATCGCTTGATTGCCAACATGATTAAAGATAAAGCCTTTGGCTTGCAGGATTTTAAGCTGATTGAATCCAGCGAGGCAGGCATGCTCACCCAAGTGAAGCGAGCGGCGGTTAAACAACAGTGGGTGGTGTTTTTAGGCTGGGAGCCACACCCCATGAATCGCAATTTAAAGCTGCGCTATTTGGAAGGCGGTGACGCCTACTTTGGCCCCAATTTGGGCGGTGCAACGGTGCATACCACCACCAGAGCGGCTTACACTAAGCAATGCACGAATGTGGGCCGCCTACTTAAAAATATTGCGTTCAGTACCGATCTAGAAAACCAGCTAATGGGGCAAATCCTCGATAAAAAACAGGATGCTAAGCTGGCTGCGCGCCAGTGGTTAAACCAAAACCCTGAGCAATGGAGCGCTTGGCTAGATGGCGTAAATAGCTTTAGTGGCCAGCCCGCTTTACCTGTGGTTAAGGCTTGGTTGAAAAGCTAATCTGCCGTGCGGCCTAGCGGCTTGGTCGCTAGGCTAGCTGAATAAATAAGGAAGCATATTGTGGATAAATTGCCGCTAGGCCAGTGGGTAGCGGAAGGCGTGGCTTGGATGATTGGGCCCGCCGCTGGCGGCTTGGCTATGTTGAGTGATGGGCTAGAGGCCTTGGTGCAAGGGCTAAGCCGAGCTTTGATCGAGTGCCCACCACTGCTGCTGGTGTTTGTACTGAGCGGTTTGATTTATCGCTTGCGACGACGTTGGGGCTTGGCCTTGCTTGCGGCGCTGGCGCTGTTGTTGATTGATAATCTGGGCTACCGTGCCGCGACGCTGCAGACGCTGGTGCAAGTGGCGCTCGCTACTTCTATTTGTATGTTAATTGGCGTGCCGCTTGGGATTGTGGCCGCACACCGGCCTTGGGTGTATAGGCTGCTGCAGCCCTTGTTAGATTTAATGCAGACGATTCCAACCTTTGTCTATCTGATTCCCACCTTAATGTTGTTCGGCTTAGGCATTGTACCTGCCCTTGTTTCAACCATTATCTTTGCCCTGCCTGCACCTGTGCGGCTGACTTATCTGGGCTTACGCGATGTGCCTTCTCCCCTGCTTGAAGCGGGTAAAGCCTTTGGCTACTCACCTTTTGCACGCCTCTGGCGCGTTGAATTACCTGCGGCTATGCCCAGCATTGCTGCGGGCTTAACCCAATGCATTATGTTGTCATTATCGATGGTGGTGATTGCTGCTTTGGTGGGAGCGGAGGGGCTAGGGCAGCCTATTGTTCGGGCATTAAATACCGCCGATATGGCGCTGGGTTTTGAAGCCGGTTTATCGATTGTTTTACTGGCGATGGTGCTGGATAGGCTGTGCCAGTCTCGCTTAAGGGAGTCATGATGAGTGCTATTTGTTTTGAGCATGTTGATGAAGTGTTTGGTGCTCAGCCTGCAAGTGCTTTTGCGCTGATGGATCAAGCGTTATCCCGAGACGATATTTTTGATCGCACTGGGCAGTTGGTTGCGGTGCGGGATGTGTGCTTGCGGGTAGAAGAGGGGGAGATCTGCGTATTGATGGGCTTATCTGGCTCAGGCAAATCCAGCTTATTGCGTGCCATTAATGGCTTAAACCCCGTTAGCCGTGGCCAACTGACGGTGCGCTGCGGGGGGGTAGACGTGGATATGGCGCACTGCTCAGCTAAGCAGCTACGCGAAGTGCGTAGCCGTGGTATTGCCATGGTGTTTCAAAATTTTGCTCTGATGCCTTGGCTAACGGTAGAAGAAAACGTCACTTTTGGCCTGCATGCTTTGCAATTAAGCGCTAAAGAAAGCCAGTGCCGCGTCAATAAAGTGCTAGATCAAGTGGGCCTAGCACGTAGGCGGCATGCTCTGCCCGCCGAGTTGTCGGGTGGAATGCAGCAAAGGGTGGGCTTGGCACGCGCTTTGGTGGTAGAGAGCGATATCTTATTGATGGATGAGCCTTTCTCGGCGCTTGATCCTTTGATCCGCAATCAATTGCAGGATGAATTATTAAGCTTGCAAAAAGAGCTGCATAAAACCATTGTGTTTGTTAGCCATGATATGGATGAAGCCTTAAAGCTAGGCTCGCATATTGCCATCTTGCGTGATGGGCAGATTGTGCAAAATGGCCGGCCACAAGACATTATGTTTCAGCCCGCTGATGAGTATGTGCGCCAATTTGTGCAGCATAGTAATCCATTAAACGTGCTTTCTGCCGCAAGCGTGATGCGGCCTAATCTAGAAGCGCTGGCGCTTGAAGGGGCGGTTTTATCGCCCAATTTGCAATACTGGTATGCAGAAGAACCACTGGCCTTGCTAGGCGCTAAGCCAACGGTGGTGGATGCGGATATTCGCCTGCGAGAGGCCTTTGCGGTGTACGCCCAAACGGGCTGCGAATTAATCTTGGCCCATAATGGCCAGATGGTGGGGCGTTTATCTGGGGCGGAAATGTCACGGGCTATTTTAGGCCAAGCTGCTTAAAAATCTTCAACCATTGGGCCTATAGAAAGAATTGCTAAGATCAGCGCTAAAAAAATGGTGGAGCTAAAGCCCAGATGATTAAAACCATAGGCCCCCGAGATCGCACCACATAAGAAGGCTAATACCAAGCTGGATTGCACTTTTAAATGTTTGCGATCACATAAAACTTTTACCTCATTAGGGGCATTAGAATTACGGTTCCAATAAAAAAGCCGCCCTAATTCAATACTGATATCGGTAATCAAGCCGGTCAGGTGGGTGGTACGAATCACCGCCTTAGAAATCTTAGTAATGATGGCGTTTTGCAGCCCCATGATGTAGCAAAGCAGCAGCACCGTGAGCGGAACTAGGCTGTTTGAGTGCGAATCAAGCTGGGCGCCCAATAAACCAAAGCACAGCAAGAGTAATGACTCTAGTAATAGTGGTAGGGCGTACAGGCTGCGTCTACCACGGCGGCGCGCCCAGTTAATCAAGAGGGAAGAGGTGATGGCGCCGGCCATAAACATCAGCACGCTGGCCAGTGCCCCAAACATCAAAGAGATATTGCCCAATACCCAGTTATCCGCAAGCCCAGAAAGAATCCCCGTCATATGCGATGTGTATTGCCCAACCGCCAAAAAACCACCTGCATTGGTTGCCCCCGCAACAAAACATAGGGTGATACCAAGGTGAAAATTACTGCGTTCGGTACGCTCTGGGGCGGTTAGCCCGCGAAGATAGCGAAAGGGCATGACGGCTCACAAGTGCTTGCGAAGCCTTGATTGTACTCGCTTTTATATCATTGGCATTTTGCCAACATTACCCTTGCTTACTAATTTTTTAAGGGAAAGTACGCTAGGGCCAATTAGTCTATAGCGTGTTTTGTTATATATAAGTTATTTAATATTTCTTCTTAATAAATACATGCCTTGCTAGAATCCAGACAGATCAAGGCGCCAGCCGATACTAAATGAATGCAATTTAAAACCTCACAGGTAAATACCATGAAAAAGACTTTAGTTATTAGCGCGCTCGCTGCTTTATTGGCCACTGGTTTTGCACAAGCTGCAGAAAAGCTCACTATTGCCGCAACTGCGGTTCCGCACGCAGAAATCTTAGAATTGATTAAGCCACTTTTAGCTAAAGAAGGCGTAGATTTACAAATTAAAGTATTTACCGATTATGTACAGCCAAACTTGCAAGTTGATCAAAAAAATATCGATGCAAATTACTTTCAGACTAAGCCTTATTTAGATAACTTTAACAAAGGCAAGGGCACTAATTTGGTGATTGTAACCGGCGTACACGTAGAGCCATTTGGCGCGTATTCGCATAAATATAAATCACTAAAAGACTTGCCAGTTGGTGCAACGGTAGCCATTCCAAATGAAGGCAGCAATAGTGGCCGTGCTTTATTATTGCTACAAAAATCGGGCGTGATTAAGCTAAAAGACCCAACAAATGCACTTTCAACACCTAAAGATATCAGCGAAAATCCAAAGAAGTTGAAGTTTAAAGAATTAGACGCAGCCATGTTAGCGCGCGTGTTAGATCAAGTTGATTTGGCTTTGATTAACACCAATTACGCTTTGGAAGCCAAGCTTAATCCGGTTAAAGATTCTTTAGCGCTAGAAGATCGCAGCTCGCCTTATGTGAATTACCTTGTAGCCCGCCCTGATAACAAAGACAGCGCAGCTATTAAAAAACTAGCGGCAGCATTAACCAGCCAACAAGTAAAAACCTTTATTGAGGGAAAATACGCAGGTGCGGTAGTTCCAGCGTTTTAATTGAGTAATTTATAAAATAGGGGCGCTGCATGCAGCGCCCCTATTTTTTTTATTTAATTAAATAGATAGCAGGGCGATTTCATTTATGTAGATTGCATCAATGGTTATCATTTAAATAAAAAGTGCGGTGCAATAAAGAAGGCGGTTTTTAGTCTATAAGCGGCTAGGTAAAAGACAGGTGGCGAAAGCCCTCTAGCTAAGAAGGCGCGCCTAATTTACAGCAGATTACGATAGCCATTGACCAGCACCAGCCCAGCAAACCAAAGATAAAGCAGAGCAGAGGCGAGTAGGCAGCCTTGGGTGAAGCGTTGGCCAAATAGTTTGGCACCGTGGGTGGCGCTGTAAACCATTAGCAGCGTCCATGCCATGCCGCCTGCAAAAAAGCCACTTAAAAAGCGCATCGTTGCAAGCAGGCTGCCATCAGTGGCTTGGGCAATTAAACTACCACCAACAGCAGCAAACCAAAGAATGGAAGAGGGTGAGGCCATCGCCAGCATCATGCCTTTGCCAAACATACTGCGGCGGCCAGAGGCAGGCAGCTGGGTGCTTTCGATTTGTTTGGCATCTTGCCAAGCTTGGCGTGCCATTTTAACGGCAAGAAACAGCAGCAGTGAGCCGCCACCTAGCCAAGTTACCCATTTAACGGCGGTAAATTGCAGTAATACGCTCATACCTAGCAAGGACACTACCGCCCAAACCAAATCGCCAAAACAAGAGCCCAGCCCCATCCACATTGCTGGGCGGGGGCCGTGTTTTAGGCTGGTGTCGATCAGGGCAACATTAACGATTCCAAGGTCTAAACAGAGGGAAATAGAAAGTAAAAAACCGGTGATAAATACATCCATATCAGATTAAGATTTCCAAAAAGCGCGGGTAAATAAAATCAGTACCGAGAATACTTCTAAGCGGCCAAGCAGCATGGCAAAGTTACATACCCAGATTTGAAAATCGCTGAGCACGCCGTAGTTAGATGCGGGGCCAACCACGCCAAGGCCGGGGCCAGCATTATTGATGCAGGCAATGATGGCGGTAAAGCTAGATAAAAAATCGAGGCCAGAAATCAATAATATAAATGTCAGCCCAACGATGCTCATGCAGTATAAAAAGACAAAGCCCATGATCGCAAAGACAATATTGCCAGGAATGGACATCCCATTGACGCGCAAAGGGTGAACTGCATTGGGGTGAATCAGGGTAGACATTTGCCGTTTAGATTCGCGCAGCATAATCAAGGTGCGAATCATTTTAACCCCACCACCAGTGGAGCCGGAGCAGGCGGTGATGCAGGATAAAAACAGCATCAGTAAGGGCACAAAGATTGGCCACTGGCCAAAATCAACACTGGCAAAACCAGAATCGGTGGCGATAGAGACCAGATTAAAGGCCACATGCCTGAGCGAGGTGAGATAGTCGCCATAGGTTTTTTGCCATACTAGATAGGCTGCGCTGCCGAGGGTGCTCACCACAATCAGCACAATCATGGCTTTAAATTCAGAGTCTTTCCAGTAAGTGGAAAATTTGCGCCCGGTTAGTGCTAGATAATGTGTGGCGAAGTTAGTAGCGGCCAGCAGCATAAATACGATGAGAATCGCCTCGATAATGGGCGAGTTAAAAAAGCCTACGCTGGCATCGTGGGTAGAAAAACCGCCTAAGCACATGGCGGCAAAGGCATGGCAAACTGCATCTAGCCAGCTCATCCCACCTACAAATTTAAGCAGCAGGGCGCAAGCCAGCGTGAGGCCTGCGTAGACTATCCAAAGGTTTCTGGCGGTTTCACGGATTCTAGGTGTCAGTTTTGAATCTTTGATTGGACCTGGGGTTTCGGCTTTAAATAGCTGCATTCCCCCCACCCCCAGCATGGGCAGAATCGCCACCGCCAGCACAATAATCCCCATGCCGCCCAACCAATTTAACAGGTGCCGCCATAGATTGATTGATGCGGGTAGCTGATCTAGGCCGGTGAGTACCGTTGCGCCGGTGGTGGTAAGCGCCGACATGGTTTCAAAGTAGGCGTGGGTAAAGGAGAGCTGCGTATCAAATAGCATCAGTGGCAGCGCCGCCACGGCGGGCAGGGTGGTCCAAAGCCCGACCACTAAAATAAAACCATCCCGTGATTTCATTTCCCGCTTATAGCGATGAGTGAGCAGGCTTAAGGCTCCGCTAAACAGCAGTAAGCTAGCTAGAGAGGTGATAAAAGGCTGCAGCCCTGCATCGTTTCCCCACCAAGCCACGGTAATCGGAATCAAAATCCATAGCGAAAAAATAGCGGCAACCCGCGCCAAAATATTAATGGTGGGAAAAATACGTTGGGTTAGCTGCATCAGAAAAATCCAAGTTTTACGGCAAATAGTTGTTCTACTTCGCGAATATGCGCTTTGTTATCCACAAATAAAATCACATGATCATCGCTTTCTATCATGGTGTCGCCATGGGCAATGATCACTTTGTTGCCGCGCACAATGGCGGCCAAATCAGCACCTGAGGGCAACTTAATATCATCGATCTTTTTACCAACGACGCGGCTAGTGGCAGGCGTGCCGTGCACGATGATTTCCATTGCCTCTGCCGCACCGCGCCGCAGGCTGTGCACTGCCACAACATCACCGCTTCTAACATGGGCAAGTAGTGAGCCGATGGTGGCAATGGCAGGGGAAATGGCCACATCAATCTTGCCGCCTTGCAAAAGGTCTACATAACGCGAGCGATTAATAATGGCGATGGTTTTGCGCGCCCCCATTTGTTTCGCCAAAAGGCTAGACATAATATTGTCTTCATCATCGGAGGTGAGCGCCATGTAAAGATCGCAGCGCTCAATTAGCTCGCTTTCTAATAACGCCTCATCGGTGGCATCGCCCCGTAGCACCAAGGCGTACGGTAGCGCTTCGGCTAGCCAAGCGGCGCGTTCTTTGTTGGCTTCAATTAATTTGACTTGATAATCGTGTTGCAGGGTTTGCGCTAGGCGATAACCTACATTGCCACCGCCGGAAAGCGTAATGCGTTTGATGGCTTTTTCTGTGCCACGCATTTCTTTGATTACGGCGCGAATATGCTCGGTGGCGGCGAGGAAAAATACCTCATCTCCCACTTGTAACACGGTATTGCCATCAGGGTGCACACGGCGATTCTTGCGGTAAATTGATACTACGCGTCGATCAATTTTAGGTAACAGTCGATCCAGCGTGGCTAAATCTTGGCCATCCATATGCGCCCCAGCCTCTACCCGAATCGCCACCAGTTGCGCCTTGCCACCGGCAAAATCCAGCACTTGTAACGCTTCGGGGGTTTCTACTAGGCTCACTAAATAGTCGGTCACAATTTGCGCGGGGGTGATGACATGATCAATCGCAAAATTATTGTCGGTAAATAGCTCTGGCCGCGCCAGTAAATCAGGGTCACGAATCCGCGCAAGGCGAGTGGGCACATTAAATAACTCGTAAGCAATCTTACAAGCCACCATATTGAGCTCATCCAGTGGCGTAACGGCCAGCAGTAAATCCGCATCGGCCGCTCCTGCTGCTGCCAACACGGCAGGACTGGCGGCGTGGCCAACCAAGGTGCGTAGGTCGAGCCGATCAGCCAGCGGCTTAAGCTGCTCTGGGTTTTCGTCCACAATGGTGACGTGATAGCGCTCATGCACTAGCTGCTCAGCCACTGATGCGCCAACACGGCCAGCGCCAAGAATTAAGATATTTGACACGATTATTCCATGCGAAGTTTTAATGCATTTGAAGGATAGCGTAGGGCTTAGAGTATGGGGTGTTGTTGATGCAATTTATAGGGGAGTGTTACACAGTAAAAACCCAAGTATTGAATTATCTAGAAATAGATAGAGTGCGGAGTTTTATAGAGAAAAATATGTTGTTGAAGACAGCCATCTGTTTTTTATCGCGGCTCAGCCCCAAAGCTGTAGCCAACGCAGCCGTGAATGAAACGTCAACAGACCCTAGCTAGAGGGGGAGTAACTTTACCTTAGGGCGTGATCATCTTTGCATGTGGTAGGTTTAGATCGCACAGTAAAAGTATTACGCCTTGAGGCATTGAATTGTTTAAACTAGGTTGCTTGCGATGCGCTCTTATCGGGCAGACTTAAGCCACTTTGGGCTGTAATAGCTGCTTGTATTGCAGATATTCTGTGAGGTGGGTTTTAGCGGTATGTAGCTCATTTAGCCCTTCATAGCAGCTGCTTAGGGCAAAATGAATTTTGCATAGTAAGTGTGGGTTTTGTAATCCACAGGCTAAGTCGAGGGCTTGGTTCAGATGGGCTAGGGCACTGGCCCATTCTTGATCGGCCAGATCACAGCGGCCTAAGCTAAGCAAGCTCATGGCCTCACTCCATGGGTTGGCTTGTAATTGGCAAATTTTTAAGGCGGAGGCAAAGTGGATTCTTGCGTCTGCCACCTGCTGATTGGCTAAGTCGAGTAGGCCTTTTAAGCGATAGGTTTCTATATCGGTGCTAAGACTGCGCTGGGTGAGCGCCGCATCTTGTAGGCGTTGCAGCATGGCGGCGGCTTCGCTTAGGCGCTCTAGGCTGAGTAAATCCACCACAATATTGGCGTAAACTCGGCAGCGTAGTTCTGTATTGCTACTGGTGTGTAGATAATCAAACGCTTGGTAGTGTGAATGCAGGGCTGAGGGGTAGTTTTCAAAGCCAAAATAAACTTGGCCTAGGCCAATATGCGCATGAATCAGCGGGCTATAGTGCTGCTGCTCTTGCGCTAATTGCGCGCATTCTTGCCAAAGCTTAGCCGCAAGGGTGGAGTCACCAAGGTCAAAATGACAGCGCGCAATTTGCTCTAGCAGCTGCACTTTTTCTAAGGAGCCATCCACCGCCATCAGTAGGGTGTGCTGCAAAGTATTTAAGGCACTTTGCAGCTCGCCTAATATCAGTTGGGCCCTGCCTAAAATCAGCCCTGCCCGAATTTCCCCTTGGATATAGCCAATGGAATGTGCTTGCATTTGTGCCAACTTAGCCAGCTGCAGGCCCTCGTTGGCTTGCAATGCAAGGATTTCATCTGCACTCGCAATTAAGCGGTCTATATCACAGGGGATAAGCGGCATTACTCTTCCTCAGTGCTGCGCTGCTTTTTTGGCACCGCAATACCCAGTTGCTTTAGCTTGCGGTAAAGGTGAGTACGTTCTAGGCCGACTTTTTCTGCCACACGACTCATATTACCGTTAGATAAATCAATTTGCCGCTCGATATAGAGCTTTTCAAATTGATCGCGTGCCTCACGTAGCGGCAGGCTGAGATCAATATTTGGCAAGCCAGTTACGTGTTGGCTGTGGCTTTCGCTATGCATGCTGCCATTGGGTGAAAACTGGGAAAGCAAGCGGGCCAGTGGCGCGCTATCTATTTCACCATCGCGGCTGGTAATTGCCACGCTTTTTACCACATTGGCCAGCTCATCTAAATTACCGGCCCAATCTTGGCGGGATAATAATTGCAAAGCTAAGGGGCTAAAGTAACGCGGGCCTAGCTTATGCATGCCAATGGCGTCATTCAGCAGCTTTTCTGCCAAGGCAGGGATATCTTCGCGGTGCTCTGATAAAGCGGGAATGGCAATGCTGAGCTGCGAAATAAAATTGAGTAGCTCTGGCTCAATTTGCCCCGCCAAAACACTCAGTGGCTTACTAGAAGCACACACTAAGCGCACGCGTTGTTTTTCTAATCTTGGCAGAATACTTTTTAAACCGATCTGTGCTCGGCGATCTAACCACGCTAAATCACGCAGAAATAAGATCCCTCCCGCGGCTTTATTGAGTAATTCTTGGGGAGCTTGGGCCAAGTCTTCATTCGAAGGAGGCGAAATAAACGGCGCGCTACCTTGATTTAAATAGCGTGCACAGTGCTCAAACCCAACGCCAGGTAAACCGAGCAGTAAGACTGGGCCGGTTTTACCACGCAATGGGCTTAAGGTTGCCTGCAATTCTTGAATCGCTTGCCCTGAGCCTAATCGCTCTAAAGTTGGCGCACGCGGAGCCACTTCGCTAGGTAAAGAAAGCGCACGCTTTACCGTAGCCAATAGTTTTTGCAAACCAATTGGCTTTTCTAAAAAATCAAGCGCGCCAATACGGGTGGCTTCCACCGCCGTATCAATAGTCGCGTGACCAGACATCATCACCACAGGCATGGTGAGCTGACCATTTCGCGACCATTCTTTAAGCAGCGTGATCCCATCAGTATCTGGCATCCAGATATCCAATAGCACCAAGCGTGGCTGAGATTGATTTCTGATTTTGCGAGCAGCTTCTGCATTTTCGGCTAAAACAATGCCATAGCCTTCATCTTGCAGAATTTCTGACAATAATTCACGAATGCCGACTTCGTCGTCGACGATCAAAATATCCTGACTAGCCAATTGCTTCCTCCGCGAGGGGCAGCTCGATACGAACCCAAGCGCCACCTTCATCCCTGTTGCCGGCCTGTATTCGGCCCTGATGTTCTTCGATTATTTTTTTAACGATGGCTAAACCTAACCCAGTCCCCTTTATCTTGGTGGTTATATAGGGCTCAAATACCCGAGGCAAGATTTCTGCAGGGAAACCACTGCCACTATCTGATACGGTTAAGCTTGCAAATCGCTCGTTTTTTTCCATCTTAAGGCAAATCCGATTCGGTTTTTCGGAATTCTCTTGCCCAGTGATAGCATCTTGAGCATTTTGTAAGAGGTTATGGATCACTTGACGCAGCTGGGTAGCGTCGCCAAGCACGATTAAAGACTCATGGCTCATCTGTTTTAAGATCAAGGGTGAGGCTTCATAGAGCACTAAAATTTCAGTTAACAGCCGTTGAAAGTCGAGTGGCTTTTTCTTGCCGCTCGGCTGCCGCGCATAATCACGGAACGCATCCACCATATCTTTAAGTGCTCCAACCTGGCGCACAATGGTTTGAGTATTACGCGATAGCAGCTCGGCACTGGCCGCATCTAGTTTATCAGCAAGCTTGTGTTCCATGCGTTCTGCGGCGAGCTGAATGGGTGTAAGCGGGTTTTTAATTTCATGCGCCAAACGCCTTGCTACCTCGCCCCAAGCCGCATCGCGCTGCGCGGAAAGAAGCTCAGTAATATCATCAAATACCACCACAAAACCGGTGTGAGATGAGTCTTGTTGATCTAGCAAACGGGTGCCACGTACATGTAAAACCCGTTTCGTATTTGCTAATTCTAACTGATGTTGCCAGTGATCTTGCTCCGATAGTAATCTATCTGAGATCTGAGCACAAAATGGTGTAAGTGCTGGATAAATTAAATGCCAGTTTGAAAGCGGTTCTTCACCAATTCTTTCTGGATCTATTCCTAGAATTCTTAAGGCACTTTGGTTGGAAGAGCGCAGCTGCCAAGCATCGTCAAATGATAATACACCTGCCGAAAGAGATCCCAAAATCGCGCCAAGGTGGGCTCTGCCCGCGGCTTGTTCTGCCTGGTGGGTTTCAAGGGTGCTACGCGCTTCAGAAAGCTGCCGTGTCATACGGTTAAAGGAGTGCGTCAGTATCCCTAGCTCATCACGGCTGATCACGGGCTGCATCTGCGAGTAATCCCCCGCCGCAACCGCACGCGTGCCCTCGGCTAACACCGAAAGCGGTGCGGCTAGTTTATCGGATAGGTAAATAGCGAGGGCCAGCGCGCCTAGCAAGGCCATTAACAGTGCCAGCGTCAGTGTTAAGCTGTAAATAAGTTTAAGCCCTCGCCTTGATTGCGAGAGTTGTTTGTAATCACTGCGTACTTTTTCAACCAGCTCGGCATCGGCGGCTAATTGCTTGGGGACGGGTTGAATGAGTTGTAAGATGCGGGTTCGCTCACCAAAGTTACTGGCTCGTACGGCCACCAGTACCCGCATGCTCAGGCCTTGATCGGTATGGGGCTCGATGATTTTGAAGGGGCCCCGCATCGCTTGGCGTAATTGGTTTCGATCGGGCTGAACGGGGAAAAGGCTGGCATTTTCGCCGCCAATATGCGCCAAAGTTTGGCCAGATTCATCAAATAATGATAACTCTTGTACGCCGGTTTGTTCGCGTAAGCGCCCAAGCCTAGAGAGCATGCCAGCACTGCTATCATCGCTAATATCGAGCGCAATCACCGTGGCTTTGCGGGCCAAATCACCCAGTTGATAATCAATGGCGTTGTGGCCTAGGTTCAGCCCTCGATCAAGCGCATGATCGACGCGTACATCAAACCAATTTTCAATACTACGATTTAAAAACTGTACGGAGAGGGTGTAAACCAGCGTGCCTGGTAGTACAGCCACCAAGGCAAACATCAATACCATTCTGAGTGTAAGCCGAGAGCCAAATACTTTGGCGCGTACTTTTTGGATAAGCTTAATCAGGCGAAAGCTAACTAAAAATAGCAGGCCGCTGAGGAGTAATAAATTAAGCACCAGCAGCAGGCCGTAATACTCGGCAAAAGCGGAGGTGTTACCACTGGCCGTGGCCAGTAGAAAAATAAGGATGGCCCCCAGCGAGGCCAGTAGTAGTAGCTTGGGTTTATTCATTGCTGCTGGCTTCTTCACGTACCTTAGTGAACTCTACCCACGGTGATTCTAGCTGCCATTCTTCATGGCCAAAGGCGGTTAACTGATAGGTTTTAGGTAGGCGTGAGCGATCAAGCTTTAAGCGCACTTTACCTGCAAAATCCCCTGCTTTATCACGGGCAATATTGCTGTCGTAAAGCACGCCCCAATTGCGCACAATGCCGAGCGCTGCGAGCGCTTCGTTAATATTTTGAAAGTTACGGTAAAAGCTGCCAACGTGTAGCCGATATTGTCGACTAAGCGCGTGGTAAGACAATTGATAGCTGAGGGAGGAGTTTGGGCCAAAGCCATCGGCCATCTGCCGATACCAAGAGTAGATGCGCGGGCGAGTCAGCTGAAATTCGTAGACAAAGCTCAGTGACAAGCCGTTTTTAAGCGCTTCTTGTAAATCATTGGAGAGGGATATATCAAAGCGAGCAGCAATCTCGATGCGATTATCGCCAAAACTCGCTTCCACTTTTTGCGCTTTAATCTCGCCAGCATCGGCCCAAGCGTTGCCCACAACTGTCATGGCGCAGCAGAGCCAAACCATGCAAAACAAAGCCAGCTTTAACAGACGCTGGCCTTGCAGATAAGAGGCGGCAACCATGCTAGGTTTCAGCATGGCATCAAACGCAAACTATGGCGTTTAGGCCGTTTTAGTAAAAAGGGCGTAGAAAAAGCCATCATGTTCCGGTGTGGGCAAAAGCTGACCATCTGCAGGGATGAAGTCGGGTAAAGGGAGTTGTTTTGCGTTGGCATGGCGAGCGGCAAATGCGCTCACTGCCTCGGTATTTTCCGCTGCAAAAACAGAGCAGGTAGCGTACAGGAGTTTGCCGCCCGGCGCTACGAGTGGCCAAAGGGCATCGAGCATTTGGGCTTGCTGGAGAGCAAATCCGGCAAAATCGCCGCTGCGGCGTAGCCACTTAATATCTGGATGGCGACGCACCACACCAGAGGCGGAGCAAGGCACATCGGCGAGCACGCGATCAAATAACTGACCGTCCCACCAAGCGTCTGGCTGGGCTGCATCTCCAAGCACCAGCGTGGCCGTTTGTTCAAGCCTATCAATGTTTTCTTGTACGCGTCTTAGGCGGATTCCATCGTTATCAACGGCGGTTAAAGCCACTTTTGCCAGCTCTAAAATATGGCCACTTTTACCGCCAGGCGCGGCACAGGCATCCAGTACGCGCTGCCCATCTTGCACATCTAAAATACGAGCGGCATACTGCGCCCCCAAATCTTGTACCGATACCCAGCCATCAAAAAAGTGTGGCAAACGATCTACACCTACTGGGCTTTGCAATTGAATCGATAGACCATCACTAGAGCTAGCTCCAATCTCCTCGAGTGCCAGCAGCGCAATATAATCATTGGCGGTGGTTTTGTTGAGGTTCACTCGGAGTGTCATCGGTGGGTGTTGATTATTGGCGAGCAAAATATTGCGCCATTGTTTTGGGTAAGTTTTTCGCATGGCCGAGATCCACCAAGCGGGGTGCGAGTACTGGCCGTATTCGCTGTTTTGCGCCATGTTGAATAGATCGTTTTTTTGACGCAAGAAATTACGCAATACGCCGTTGACTAAACCTTTGCCATGGCCAGCGCCGGTTTGTGTGGCCACCGTGACAGCGTGATCCACAATAGCGTGCGCTGCGGCGCGGCTAAATTGCAGCTGGTAAATGGCAACCAAGAGCAGTGCTTTAAGCTCAGGCTCGTGTAAAGGTTTTTGCAGTAGTTGCTTAAGGATGCTTTCAATTAAGCCCAACTGGCGCAGTGTGCCGTAGCTCACGTCTTGAATAGCACCTTTTTGGCGAGGTAGCAGGCTAGGATCTTCACGCCAAACTTTGTTCAAGGCTTCGTTTAGATTCTGGCCAGCAAGCACGCTGGCAACAATACGGCTGGCAAATTTTTGAGTAGCTAACAAAATATTCTCTTTGTAATGTTGGATTTGGGGTGAGGCACGGCGTATCGTGCCCCTGCCTTAACCCCGCGCAATGGCATGTAATCTGGCGATGCGCTCTGCGGTTTGTGGGTGAGTTCTAAATAAATCGGATAATCCACCGCCTATCAGCGGGTTGATAATCATCATTTGTGCAGTTGCAGGATGGTCTTCGGCTGCTTGCATCGGAATGCCGCGCGCATGGGCCTCTATTTTTTGTAAAGCGTCGGCCAGTGCTAGCGGGTCGCCAGAGATGCGTGCGCCGCCTGCATCCGCCTCAAATTCGCGGGCGCGTGAGATGGCCATTTGAATCAGCGATGCTGCAATCGGGGCCAAAATGGCTAAGGCAATTCCTGCAATTGGATTCATGGCTCGGCCATTTTCATCTCTGCCGCCAAAAAACATTGCAAAGTTAGCTAAGGCAGAAATCGCCCCCGCCATGGTGGCTGAAATGGTGGAAATTAAAATGTCGCGGTGTTGAACGTGTGCCAGCTCGTGCGCCATGACGCCGCGTAATTCACGGTAAGACAGCACCCGCATAATGCCAGTAGTGGCAGCAACGGCGGCGTGTTCTGGATCGCGGCCGGTAGCAAAAGCATTTGGTTGGTCTTCATCAATCACATACACTTTAGGCATAGGTAGGCCGGCATTTCTGGCTAATTCTTCGACCATGCCGTAAAGCTCTGGCGCAGTATGGGCATCGACAGGATGAGCGTTGTACATGCGCAACACCATTTTGTCGGAATTCCAATAAGCCCACACATTCATGCCGCCGCCAAATAGCAGCGCCAGCAGCATGCCACTTTTACCGCCAATCATGCCGCCGATCATGGCAAAGAGGGCAATAATGCCCGCCATCAAAATAGTGGTTTTTAGCCAGTTATTCATATTATATTTTCTCTCAAAAAAACGGTTCAATCTTTATAAGATGATGTTTTTTTAAGAAAATTCAATCCTTATGCGAAATGTGGGCAAATAGCGCTTTTGTTTGGAGGCTGTTTGCGCTTGTCAGCCTAGCTTTTGCCCCGCCTCAATGGTGTTTCCCACTAAAAAGGCACTGGCCGCAACGCGTTTGCTCCCCGCTTTTTGCAGCTCGGTAATCAGTAAAGATCCTTGGCCACATGCGACTAAGAGGCCGTCTTTATCCGCCTTAAGGATGGTTCCGGCTGGGCCATTTTCATCTTTAAGCTGCGCTTGCCAAATTTTTAATGCCTGCCCGTCAAGTAATGTTTGAGCCGTAGGGAAGGGGTTAAACGCACGAATCATTTTATCCAGCTCGGCGGCGGATTTTTGCCAATCGATTTGAGATTCTTCTTTACGCAGTTTTTCTGCATAGCTCACCCCCGTTTCGGGCTGGACTTGGCGTGCTTGCTGTAATGCTGGCAAGTTTTCTAGTGCAGCAACAATGGCCTCTGCGCCTATTTCTGCCAGCTTATCGTGTAGGCTAACGGTGGTGTCAGAGGCCGCAATAGAGGTGGTATGGATAGACAACATATCCCCCGTGTCTAGCCCTGCATTCATTTGCATAATGGTGATGCCCGTTGCCGTATCCCCCGCCAAGATGGCGCGATGAATAGGCGCAGCGCCACGCCAGCGCGGCAGCAGCGAGCCGTGGATATTCAGGCAGCCCAGCTTTGGCATATCCAACACAATTTGCGGCAAGATAATCCCGTAAGCGGCCACCACCATCACGTCCGCTTCAATGGCTGCTACCGGCGCTTGTTGCTCGGCTGTGCGGAGTTTTTCTGGCTGGTAAACCGCAATGGCGTGCTTCTCTGCCAACGCTTTTACTGGCGAGGCGCTTAGCTTCATCCCTCGGCCTGCAGGACGATCAGGCTGGGTTAAAACCAAAGCAATTTCATGACCCGCATTGATGAGCGCTTGCAGAGCACAAGCGGCAAAATCCGGCGTACCGGCAAAGATGATTTTCATTTTTTAGCTACCAAGGGGGATTACATGCTGATGTTACGCAGCAAGATCAAAAAATATGCCGTCCACTAAAAACACCAAAAGCACAAACAAATGCGGCATGAGCATTTTTTCTTATTTATTTTGATATTTTTATTTAATATCAACTAGTTATCAGGTGAATAATCTATGTGTCATGCTCAAAAAACAGAGGGAAATTATCCCTGTTTGATTCATTTTTTTCGTGTATTTAGTGTTTTTGGTGGGCAAATAGTCTTTGTGCGTAACATCAGTTACATGGTCTTACGCTGGTTTTTTTTAAGCTTTTGTAGGATACGGTTGAGCTTTAATTTAGAAAGCTTTTCTACAAAGACTTTACCGTCCAAGTGATCTAATTCGTGTTGAATGCAAATAGCCAGTAGGCCATCGGCTTCTAATTCAAAAACTTTGCCTTTGGCATCAAAAGCGCGAACCGTGACTCGCTCAGCGCGTTCTACTTCTTCATAGATGCCAGGCACAGAAAGGCAGCCTTCTTCCCACATGGTTTTGCCATCCATCTTGATGATTTCAGGGTTTACCAATGCCATGAGGCTATTTTTCTCTTCGGAGATATCAATCACCACAACGCGCTGGTGAGTGTTAACTTGCGTAGCTGCTAAGCCAATGCCTGGGGCGGCATACATGGTTTCACCCATGTCGAGAATAAATTGCTGTAAGTGTTTGTCAAATACAGTAACAGGCTTTGCTACGGTGTAAAGCCTGTCGTCGGGGTAGTGCAAAATGTTTAGAATGGCCATATTAGTCTGTGCAAGTAAGTACGGTGATTGCTATAAGCAAACTTTTTGCGTATAGCTGTAAAATATGTAGTATCAACTTAATCCGAAAAAAACATGCAAGCCTTTGCTTAGCAGTTTTCTCGGCGGAGAGAAATCGCCATCATGCGAAAAACAATTATATCGCTACTTTGGGCTGGTGTACTTTTATCTAGCACTGCTTTGGCAGATACCCTAGCCATGCAAGATAACGCGCCTGACCGTTATGTAGTGGTAAAGGGCGATACGCTTTGGAGTATTTCAGGGCATTTTTTAAAAACGCCGTGGCGTTGGCCTGAGATTTGGCAGCTTAATAAAACGGAAATTAAAAACCCTCACTGGATTTATCCAGGCGATGTGGTTTTGTTGGACAACAGTAGTGGCGAGCCGCGTCTGCGCTTGCTTAAGAACGAAAAAACCACGGGAGGGAGTGGCTCTTCGGGCAAGCTGTCGCCGCGTATTCGCACGACGTCTTTAGCTGATGGGGCTACGCCAAGTATCCCTATGTCGGCGATCAGTCCTTTCCTTAGTAAGCCGCTGGTTATTGATAACGAGAGCTTTGCTGCCGCACCGCGGATTGCCGCTGGTCCGGATGAGCGTGTTATTTTTGCCAGTGGTGACAAGGTCTATGCCGTTGGATTAGTGGGTGAGGTGGGGGATAACTGGCAGGTATTTAGAGACGGTAAAAACCTGATCGATCCTGATGATCCAGAGAAAAAACGCGTCATTGGCCATCAAGTCGATTATCTAGGCGACGCAAGATTAGAAGTAACGGGTGATGTGG
The DNA here is from genome assembly GCF_033446605.1 of Iodobacter sp. CM08. NCBI lineage: Bacteria > Pseudomonadati > Pseudomonadota > Betaproteobacteria > Neisseriales > Chitinibacteraceae > Iodobacter > Iodobacter sp. CM08. The sequence continues at coordinate 69,769 of NZ_JAWQUO010000007.1, forward strand.
CAACGCTGCGCCTAACTTCCTCTAAAGAAGAAATCTTGGTTGGTAGCCGCTTGATTCGTGCTAACGAAGCACCTTTTATTAATTATGTGCCGCATGTGCCAGAGCAGCCAGTCAGCGGCCGGATTGTAACTTCTTACGGTGGTGTGGCTGAAGCTGGCCCGCTAACAACGGTGGTGATTAACCGCGGTTCACAACATGGTGTAGATGTAGGGAGCGTATTTTTTAATTACAAAGCGGGCCGTTTGATTCGTAAGGAATCAAAGAGTGAGCCAGATCGCTTTACGCCTATTGAAAAGAACGGCAACTTATTTATCTACCGTGTATTCCCTGAATTTGCTTACGGCCTAGTGCTTGACAGCACCCGAGCGGTAAATGTGGGGGACGAGGTTAAAACGCCTTGATGGATAAGGATGAAGTGCGGCTTTGGCTGCGCTTCACCACGGTTTATAAAGTTGGGCCAAGAAAGCAACTTGCTCTGTTGACCCGCTTTGCAACGCCAGAAGCAGCGCTGGCGGCTAAAGAGGCTGAGCTGGCCGAAATCCTCACTCCTACTGCTTTGCGCGCTTGGCTGGATGTGGATCAAAGCCAGCTGGAAGCCACGCTTGAGCAAACTTTGGCTTGGCAGCTTGAGGAGGGCAATATGCTGATCTCTTTGGCCGATGCTGCTTATCCACCGCGCTTGCTTGATTTACCCGATGCTCCTACTTTAATTTATGTAAAAGGCAGGCTGGATTTATTATCCACGCCTGCCTTATCCATTGTAGGTAGCCGTAGTGCCAGCCCTCAGGGCTTAGAAAACGCCGAGCAATTTGCACAATGCTTTAGTGCTGCGGGTTTAACCGTTGTCAGTGGCTTAGCGGCGGGGATTGATGCGGCAGCGCATCGCGGTGGCCTAGCTGGGGTGGCCTCCACCATTGCCGTTGTGGGGACGGGTTTAGATCGGGTCTACCCAGCCAGTAACCGTGAGTTAGCCCACCAGATTGCCAAGCAGGGCACGATTATTTCTGAGTTGGCTTTGGGCAGCCCACCCAAGGCCGAACATTTTCCAAGACGCAACCGGATGATCGCTGCCTTGGGCTTGGGTTGCTTGGTGGTAGAGGCCAGTGTGGGCAGTGGCTCCTTGATAACGGCGAAACAGGCCGCAGATATAGGCAGAGAGGTGTTGGCGATTCCTGGCTCAATTCACTCGCCATTGGCACGGGGTTGTCATCAGCTGATTAAGCAGGGGGCAAAGTTGGTTGAATCAAGCGATGATGTTTTATCCGAGCTGGCATGGGGGTCGCCTCTGGCGGTAAGTACGCCAAAACGTGCATCAAAAAGTAGCCCTTTTTTACAAAATATGGGCTTTGACCCTGTGGACATTGAGACATTGTCACAGCGCAGCGGCTTGACGACAGACAGGCTATCCGCGATGCTATTGACCTTGGAGCTAGAAGGTTGCATTGTCGCCCTGCCTGGTAGCCGCTATCAGCGGGTGGCCTGAGTAGGGCGTAAGTATTTGCTGAACCGCTTTTTTAAAAGCGTGCTCCACCCGATTTCCTGCTATATCCAGAGAGTTTATTTCTTTGGCGGATCTTTGAAATACTGTCTGCATGTTGTTGGCTGAGATCAGTTTTTATGTGTAAAACACTTGAGCTCGCTGACAGTTCTTTAATCTAAAAATAATCTGTACCGGGGACCCATGCCCGCGAATCTATTGATCGTCGAGTCGCCGTCCAAGGCGAAAACGCTGCTGAAATATCTTGGTAAGGATTTCCAGATCCTTGCTTCCTATGGTCACGTCCGTGGTTTGGTTAGAAAGGACGGCTCGGTAGATACCGAGAATGACTTTAAAATGAAGTATCAGGTGATCGAGCGTAATAAAAAGCACGTCGATGCACTGGTTGCCGCAGTTAAAGAATCTACCAACATCTTTCTGGCAACCGATCCGGACCGCGAAGGTGAAGCTATTTCCTGGCATATCATGGAAATCTTGCGCGCTAAAAAGCTGCTGACAGCCAGCCGCACTTTTAAGCGCGTGGTATTTCATGAAATTACCGAAACCGCCGTACTCAATGCCGTGGCCAATCCACGGGATATTGATAACGATCTGGTCAATGCCCAGCAAGCACGTAGTGCCCTAGATTACTTAGTGGGCTTTAATTTATCCCCCTTACTTTGGCGTAAAGTACGCTCCGGCCTATCGGCTGGCCGTGTACAAAGCCCTGCGCTGCGTTTGATTTGTGAGCGTGAGATCGAGATTCGTGCGTTTACATCGCAAGAATACTGGTCGGTACACCTCGATACTCATCAAGGCCGCAGCAAGTTTGGTGCAAAGCTAACCCAATGGCAGGGTAAAAAACTCGAACAATTTGATATCCCCGATACCGGTAGCCAGCAGAGCATCCTTGATGCGCTTAGCGGCCAGAGTGCGGTGATTCAAGCTGTAGAAAAGAAAAAGAAATCCCGTAGTGCCGCTGCCCCGTTTACCACCTCTACCTTACAACAAGAAGCGGTGCGTAAGCTGGGCATGACTACCGATCGCGCCATGCGTACGGCTCAGCAATTGTATGAAGGGATGAGCATTGGCGGCGAAACCGTCGGTTTGATCACCTATATGCGTACTGACTCGGTGGCCTTGGCAAACGATGCGCTCGATGAAATCCGCGCTTATATTGGCGAAAAATTTGAGAAAGAATACCTGCCTAATGCGCCGGTGATCTTCAAAAATAAAGCCAAAAATGCCCAAGAAGCGCACGAAGCGATTCGTCCTACTTCTATCTACCGCTCCCCAGATGCGGTTAAGGCCTATCTGACGGCAGATCAATTTAAGCTGTATCAGATGATTTGGAAGCGTACGCTGGCCAGCCAAATTACCCCTGCTAAGTTTGATACCGTGGCGGTGGATATTGCGGTGGGAGCGGAGGCTATTTTTCGTGCCACAGGTCAAACCTTGGTGTTCCCTGGCTTTATTGCGGTTTACCAAGAAGATACTGACGAAGAAGACGATGAAGACGACGAAGCACGCCTGCCCGTCCTCACCGTTGGCGATGCCTTGCCGGTAGATAAGCTTTCTGGCGAGCAGCATTTTACCCAGCCACCACCGCGCTTTACTGAAGCCTCACTCGTAAAATCGCTGGAAGAATTTGGGATTGGTCGCCCGTCTACTTACGCGTCAACGATTAAAACGCTGAAAGATCGCGAATACGTGATCTTGGATAAAAAGCGTTTTACCCCAACTGACACCGGCGAAGTGGTAAATAAATTCCTGACTGAGCATTTTACGCAGTACGTGGATTACAACTTTACCGCCAAGCTAGAAGACAAGCTGGATGAGATTTCTACCGGTAAGCGGGATTGGATTCCGGTGCTGGCTGATTTCTGGAAAGGTTTTCATAAGCAATGTGAAGAAAAAGCAGGGCTATCGCGTAAAGAAGTCACCCAAGAAGAAATGGACGAAGATTGTCCAAAATGTGGTGTGGCAAAACTGGCGATTCGCTTAGGCAAACGTGGCCGCTTTATTGGCTGCACCACTTATCCAGAATGCGATTACACCCGCAATCTGGGGGATGATGCCGATACCGCACCTACCGAGCCAGAAGTCGTACCTGATCGTACCTGTCCAAAATGCGAATCCGCTTTGCATATCAAAGTAGGGCGTTATGGTAAGTTTATTGGTTGTTCGGCCTATCCAAAGTGTAAGCATATTGAGCCACTCGAAAAACCACGTGATACTGGTGTTGAGTGCCCAGAGTGCAAAAAAGGTAGTTTGATCGAAAGAAAGAGCCGCTACGGCAAGCTATTTTATTCGTGCAATACTTACCCAGATTGCAAATACGCGACTTGGAATCCACCGATTGCTGAATGCTGCCCACAATGTAACTGGCCAGTAATGACCATTAAAGTAACCAAGCGCCGTGGTACAGAGAAAGTCTGCCCACAGAAAGAATGTGGTTATGTGGAAGTCATCGAAGGGCCTGCGCCTAAAGCTGAAAAAGTAGATAGCGAATAAGTTGAGTCTTGATGCAGGGTAGGGTAAGCATCACCCGCTCTGCATTTATTTACCAAAATCAATCGCTGTATATTTGCTATTGATTTGGGTGTAGTTGTTGATTTAAATCAGAGCAGCTGAAGACCTTTGTTTTTAGACGCTTTTTCAAAGAGGTTTGCCGTGCAGCGCAATGTCTTAACTGATCCTGATTTCGAGCTTCGGAGCGAACTTGGGCTGTTGCAAACTTATTTTGAAGCCTTTGATAACCTCGTTGCTACCTTGCTTGAGTATGACGGCAATATGCTGGAAGCTTTGGGCTTGCTGGCAGGCGTTTCTAAAAGCCATGTGGCTTGCCTCTATTTAAATACACCCGATCAAAGCGCCGCGTATTTAGTTTCGGTTTGGCGCGATCCCGATACCCGCCTTGCCGATATCACACCAGATCCTTGTCGAACACTCGATTATGCAACGTACCCCCTCTTGGCAGATACGCTGGCGGTAGGGATGGTTCTGAATAAAACACTCTTAGAATTACCGCTGGCTGAGCAAATGCTGATGGCACAAATTGGTGTGCGTCAGCTTTTGTGCATTCCTCTATTGGAGCGTGGTGAGCCATTTGGCTTTTTAACTTTTTTAAATGATTGCGAAAAGCAGCGCAGCCGCAGCGAATTACGCCTGCTTTCTATGCTTAGCAATCATGTGGCGCAAGCCATTGTTAAAGATGGCGTTGAGCAAGAGTTAAAGTGTAACCAGCAACGCTTACGTGCCCTTGTAGGCGTTTTGCAAGATATGGTATTTGAATGCAATCAGCAGGGCGTGATTGTGAGTGTTTGGTCTGGCCATCCTCATTTACCCCCTGCAGAAATGCTGCAAGGGCGGCCGATTACCAGTGTGCTGCCCTATGAGTTGGCTTCGGAGCTGGTACGTTATTTGCCCCGCACTTTGCATGAAAAGGTAAGCACTCAATTTAATTGCACTTTGTCGACACCACAAGGCCCTATCTATCTATTAACACGTCTGCAGCCAGTGCAAGCTAGCAATGGAAAAAGCCATGCTGTGGCCTTGGTGCATGATGTCACCTCGCTGATGCTAGAAAACGCCCAACGTAAGACAATGTTGGATACGCTGAATTTGCTTGAAGAGGCAGTGATCGATTTAGCGCCGACGGGCGAATTGGCCAGTACCACACCTGCATGGGCCAAATTACGTGCGCTAGATTTGCGGGAAATGAAGCATGATTTAGGTAAGCCCCTGTTTGCTTGGGTGCACCACGATGATGGTTTAGCCATGGTGACGGCTTTAAGTAAAATATTGAAGGCGACGGATCCTATCTTGCAACGCTTTCGGCTGATACAGGAGAATGGCGGGCATATTTGGGTAGAAGCTAGGTTGATTGCGCACCGCGGCCCAGATGGGCAGCTTACGGCGATTCGAGGTGTATTGCGTGATGTAACGGTGACTCATCTTAACGAGCAACAAATCACTCAACTGGCCTTGTATGACTCCTTAACCAAGCTACCTAACCGCTTGATGCTCGATAGCGAGATTCACAGCGCCATTGATCGTGCACGGCAAGAAAATACCAAAGTTGCGTTGGGTTTTATCGATTTAGATCACTTCAAACAAATTAATGATGCTTTTGGCCATCAGGTTGGGGATGAGTTATTGGTGAACGTGGCCCAGCAGCTCTCTAGTGTCTTGCGGGAAAACGATGTATTGGCCCGTTGGGGCGGCGATGAGTTTGTGGTGCTGATCCCCGATTTAACTGATTTAACCGTGATGCGCGATATTTCTGATCGGCTGCGAAATGCTGCAAGGCAGGGCGTAACCATCAATGGTATGGAAACACAGCCAACTATTTCGCTGGGTTTTGCCGTGTTTCCAGACAATGCCGAGTCGGGAGAAGAGTTACTCTCTGCGGCTGATCACACCATGTATCACGCCAAGCATACCGGTCGAAATAATGTCTGTTTTTATAGCGATATCGTGCATTTAAAAGCCTTGGGCCGAGAGCACGTAGCCATCCAATCGCGCCTTTCTACCGCAATTCGCAATAATCGCCTGCAAGTGTTTTATCAGCCGATTGTGGATGCCAGAAGTGGTGAAGTGCTGAGTGTTGAGGCGTTGGCGCGCTGGCAAGATGATCAAAGTGGTTGGATTAGCCCAGAGCTGTTTATTCCTATGGCAGAAAAGGTGGGCTTAATTCAAGAGCTATCAGAGCTGGTTATTCAGCAGAGTTTTGCCAAATTACGCGAATGGCGTGATGCAGGCCTAACACAAAAGTTGATGATTAATATCTCGCGCAGCCAGTTGTTTCAGCCACAGTTTGTGACTCAGCTGAATGAAAGGCTGATGCAGCATCGTTTGCGTGCAGAAGACGTGGTGCTAGAAATTACCGAATCGGTAGCGCTTACCGATTACTCCCGTCAGTTACGCCATCTGCGCCAGCTTAATGCCTCTGGTTTTGAAATTGCGATTGATGATTTTGGTACTGGTTATTCATCCTTATCGCAGTTGCACGAGATGCCTGCACAAATTTTAAAAATTGATGTGTCATTTGCACTGCGCCTGCATACCGAAGATGGCCGTAGGATGATGCAAGCCATTGTTCAGCTAGGGTTTGGGCTAGGGCTGGAAATCATCGTGGAAGGGGTAGAAAGCCTAGAAACCGCCCGTTTCTTGCAGGGCCTAGGCGTGCAGCGTATGCAGGGTTTTTACTTTAGTGAGCCCGTGCCAAGCGGCGTAGCCGAGCTTTGGATGCGGCTGGGATTGCAGGCTAAGGTTTAATTCAGTGGTAAGCTAAATCACAGCCCTGATAAAAAAGCCGTCTCTTTAATATAAAGAGATGGCTTTTTTCTTATCGAATACTGTGTTTAAGTGGTTTACCTTGGCTGGCAAGGATATAGCCGCCTAATCCCGCCCCAATCAGACTGAGCAGCAAAAGGTAATAGCTGGGGGCTAACACATCGTATTTAATCCAGAACGATAAAATCACCGGCGTCAGGCCGCCCGCAAAGGCGTAGGCCACGTTGTATGAAAAAGACAAACCGCTAAAGCGGATCGCTGCGGGGAAGGCTTTAATCATTAAGAGCGGTACTGCGCCAACAATCCCTACGGTAAAACCCATCAAGGGGTAGAGTAAAGACAGCTGGCTCGTATCATGGCTCATCGTGTGATAAAACGCGAAGCTGCTGCTGCCTAGTAAGATACTACCGATCAGGATCGTTAGGCCAGTGCCTAGTTTGTCTGCTGCCCAACCCGCCACCACACAGCCCAAGCTAAGTGCCACAATCGCGTAGCAATTGGCGCGTAAGGCATCAACTGGCAATACCGCAAATTGTTTTTGTAAATACGCAGGGGTCATTAAAATTGCGACTACAATCGCCACGGCAAGTAAAAAGGTGGCCAGCATAGAAATAGCAATGCTAGAGCGATGATCTCGCAGCACTTGTTTAAGCGGCAGCTCAGTGGCCAGATGTTTTTTAGCTTGCAGCTCTAAAAATACCGGCGTTTCATGCAGCCATTTACGCAAATACATCGCTACTAGGCCAAATACACCACCAATAATAAATGGAATACGCCAAGCCCATGCTTCAAGCTCGGCGGGGCTAAATAGGCTATTCATCGCCATGGCGATCAACGCGCCCAATAAAATACCCAGTGTTAGCCCAGAGGTAATTAAGCTGCAAGCCAGCCCTGTGTGGCGTTCTGGTGCATGTTCGGCCACAAATACCCATGCGCCAGGTACTTCGCCACCAATGGCAGCACCTTGCAAAATGCGTAGGGCGAGTAAGCTAAGTGGGGCCCAGATGCCGATTTGCTGATAGGTGGGCAGTAAGCCAATCATTAAGGTGGGTAAGGCCATCATCAAAATACTAAGGGTGAATATCTTTTTGCGGCCAAGCAAATCACCAAAATGCGCCATGGCAATCCCACCGAGTGGGCGTGCTAAATAGCCTGCGGCAAAAATACTAAAGGTCTGGACTTGCCTCAGTGCATCGGGCATATCGGGCGGAAAAAACAGCTTGCTTAAAACAACAGTGAAAAATACAAAAATAATAAAATCGTAAAATTCTAAGGCACCACCTAGTGATGCTAAGCCTAATGTTTTGCAATCCCCCCAATTTAATGGCCTAGCCACAAGGGGATTTCGCTGCTGAATTTGATCTCTCATTTAATCTTCTCTTCTCTATCCGATTTACTAGAAAACTACGGCTTTTCTCGAGATTACTGGAGCAGATATAGCCAAGCAAGACTTATTGTAAGCTGATCAGATCTCAGCGCTATTTGGATTGTGTATTTTTGCTAACGCGTGGGTACAAAAACGTGCCCACCCTACATGTCTCTGAATGCCTAAGGCAACAACTCCACCCTAACTTGCCTGCTATCACTCCTGCCCTCATCATCCACCACTGTTAGCTGATGCCAACCCGCGGTTTGTGGCCGCCATGCTAGGCCGCTGCTGGTTTTGCCTAGATAAAGCTGATTATCAAACCAATAGAGTTGGGCGCTGCTGGCTGCGGCTTGTAAGGCGATGGTTTCGTCTGGGCGAGATAGGCGTAGCGTGTAGGCGAGGCCGGCTAAGGGGGTGCTGATTTTGGGGGCTTCGCCGTTGGCTGCGGCAAAGTTGCAATCGATATGGGGTGGGGTTCGGCGTGGCACGCCCGCTTCTTTGAATAGCCGCGCCATATCGCTGCTCCAGAATTCAAACACTTCTGTTTTTGTGCGGGCAGGGTTGTAGGGCGGGCAGACGGCCTTGCCGGTTTGGCTATCGATTTGCACTGGCTGATGCAGGCGGCTCACGCGGATGGGTGATTTACCCGGGATAAACCAAGTGCTGCTTTGCTGCGGGCACCAAGTATTGGGTAGCTCACCGCTGGCGGTGCAGATATTGATTTGGCTAAGGCCGCTGGGTGGGCGTTTGGGTATCGGCTTATCGGCGGGCTTGGCCAACGCTAATGCATCGGCAATTCTAAAAAATAGCGGGGCGGCGGCTTCTAGGCCGATCAGTGCGGGATTGCCTTGGCCGTCGAAATTCCCCAACCACACTACCAGTACATAGGGGCCAACCGTACCTGCCGTCCATGCATCACGAAACCCCCATGAGGTGCCGGTTTTAAACGCCACCGGCCAAGCATTGCTACCGCCATCGGGGCGGGGATTTTTGCTGAGCATGTTGAGGGCCAACCAGCTGGCCTGCTCGCTGATCAGTACTTCACCCTTGCTGGGTGGCGTGTCTTTTAGGTAGCGCAGTGGTTTAAGCCGGCCATCATTGGCCAGTATGGTGTAAAGGCTGGCTAGCTCTACCATGCTGACTTCCCCCCCGCCTAGCACCAGCGCTAGGCCGTAATGCTCGGCGGATTGCAATTTATAGATGCCGGCTTGCTGTAAAAAATCATAAAAACTGGGGTTTTTAAGTTGGCTAGCCAGCCATACGGCGGGAATATTGCGGCTTTTGATTAGCGCATCGGTGGCGCTGAGCGGGCCAACAAAGCGCCCGTCAAAATTCTCTGGCTGGTAAGGGCCAAAAGCACTGGGGGTGTCGCGCAAAATAGAGCTTGGGTGGATGATGCCTTGATCCAGCCCCAGTGCATAAATAAACGGTTTTAAGGTGGAGCCTGGCGATCGTTTGGCTAAGCTGCCGTTGACTTGGCCGGAGATGCTGGCGTTAAAGTAATCGGCAGACCCCACTAAGGCACGCACGGATTGATCGCGGCTATCTACCAGCATCGCTACGGCATTATTGATGCCTCGGCTGCGGGTTTGGGCTAGATATTGTTGAATGTGTTTTTCTAGCAGGGTTTGCAGCTGCAAATCAAGGGTGGTGTTGAGCGTGGCGGCAGGGTGGGTTGCCTCATCGACTAGTCTTTGCTCCACCCAGTGCGGCGCTCTAAAGGGGAGCTGCTCTAAGCGCTTAACCGGCAGGGGCAAGGTCATCAGTTGTATTTGTGCAGGGGATGCTGAATAGGCCGCTTGCCAGCGTTGCCATAATCTTTGCCGCGCATCGATTAGCGATACGCCACTGCCTAAACGCTGATTGGGCTGCTGTGGAATTACCGCTAGCGTCAGGCTTTCTGGTAGCGTGAGCAGCTTAGGGGCTTTGCCAAAGTAGACCAGGCTGGCCGCCGCTGCGCCTTCGATATTTCTGCCATAGGGGGCGAGATTTAAATAGGCTTCTAAAATATCGTGCTTGCTGTAACGGGCTTCTAGCCACAGTGCCAGTGTAATTTGCCGAAGTTTGCCGCTGGGCGTTTTAGTATTGAGCCGATATTTAAGCCGCGCTAATTGCATGGTAAGCGTGGATGCGCCTTGCTTAGCACCGCCGCCGTAGGTCTCTGTAATGGCACGCAGCAGGGCAACGGGGTTTAGCCCTAAATGCCAGTAAAACCAGCGATCTTCTTGTAATTTAACCGCAGTAATCAGCGTGGGGGAGAATTGCTCTAGCGGCAGCCATAGCCGGTAGCGCTGGTCTGGAGCAAGCGTGAGCCTTAGCAGCTTGCCATCTTGCGCCAGCACCGCTGTTGAGCCTGCCACCGCCAGTGGCTCATGCGGCCAGTAACGGATAAGCAAGCCGCCAAGAAGCAGGCAGAGGATTAAATACCTAGGTTTAAGCAAGCGGCGTTTCCTAGTTGCAACAAAGCTTAGGGTATTCAGCGGGCTGAATAGGGCAGGCTAATTCGGTAATTTAATGCTGCGCATCAATGTGGAAATAAAAAATGTGGAATAGCAATAAAGGCTACACCCGCCAGAATGAGCGCCACTTGCTGGGCCGTGTCTTTAAGCTGAGGGCGTTTATGCAGGCCGGGGATTAAGTCGGCAATAGCGACATAAATCATGCTGGATGCGCCCAACGCTAATAAATAGGGCTGTAAATGCGTCACTGTATTCAGCGACCAATAGGCGAGCAGAGCGCCAACTAAGGCGGCTAAGGAGGATAGGGCATTAAAAAATAGCGCCTTCATTTTGCTATAGCCTGAATGCAATAGCACAATAAAATCGCCCACTTCTTGTGGCACTTCGTGGGCAATAATGGCGAGGGATGTAGCGATGCCAACATTTATATCAGTCATAAATGCCGCTGCAATTAAGGCGCCATCTAAAAAATTATGGAAGGTATCGCCCACAATAATCATCAAGCCCGCTCGCCCATGACTGTGGCCGTGGCTATGCTCGTGTGGCTCTAGCTCTTCGCATTGCTCATGATGGCAATGCCGCCAGATCACGAGTTTTTCCATGATAAAAAAGGCCAAAATTCCAGCGAGCAGCGTGAGCGAAATACTCGAGGCAGAAGGTGCTTCTTCAGCAGGGTGAGCCATCACCTCATGCTGCTGAAGTTCTGGAGTAAGCGGGGCGTGCTGATGGATAACGACGGTTTCATTCACGATTGGGGCGGCGTGATGATCATGCTCGCCAAAGGCATGCGGCAGAATTTCTAAAAAAGCCGCCGCTAATAGCGAGCCAACGGCAAAGCTTACTAATTTAGGTATCCAGCTAGGACGCGCAGCATAGGCAATGCCCGCTGCCGCCAATACACTGAGTAAGCTGCCCGCTAGGCTGGCGGTCATAATCCAAGCAAGAATACTCATAAACCGTTTTCAAAAATATGATAGATGCAACAGTGTATCATTTTAAGTAAGGTTTAGTCAGGCTCTGCAAGGGGGCTGAGGCGTTATTTTATCTGGGCAGCGGGTGGATAAAGGCATACACGTAGTGTGCTTTTTAAGCTTGGCTAAGAGGCGTGCAGGGTTGGTTTCAAGCCTCGCTTAACCAAATTAAGCTAGCCATCCTGCCTGTGCGCTGATCGCGGCGGTAAGAGAAAAACCGTTCAGCATCCGTCACTGTACAAAAATTGCCGCCATAAATCGCGGTAACGCCTTGTGCATTAAGTCTTTGTTTGGCTAAAAGATAGATATCAACGAGCCATTTTCCAGATGTGGCTGTAGCCTGAAATGCAGCGCTAGCGGTAGGGTCATGCGCTGTAAACGCAGCTTTTACCTCATCGCCTACCTCAAAAGCATTTGGCCCAATCGCAGGGCCGAGCCATGCTATGAGTGTTGCTGGCGGGACATCCATTTTGGCAATGGTGGCTTCAATCACGCCATTACATAGGCCACGCCAGCCCGCATGGGCTGCGCCGACGACGGTTCCAGCTTGATTACACAGCAAAACGGGCAAGCAGTCGGCGGTCATAATGGCGCAGACGGCGGAGGTAACATGCGCCACGCTGGCATCGGCCTCGGTATTTTGTGCAGCCGTAGCTGCGTTAACGACGTGCACACCGTGCACTTGCGTAAGCCAGAGTGGATCAGCAGGTAGATAGTGACGAACGATGGCGCGGTTTTGTTCAACGGCTTGAGGATGATCATCAACATGATTGCCCAAATTAAGGCTAGCCCACGGCGCGTCGCTGACGCCGCCGTGGCGGCTGCTTGAGATGGCCTGCACCGTTGCGGGTGCAGGCCAATCAGGCCTGATCCATGTTGGGGGAAGTGGCTTATTCACGCACATACATGACTTCGCAGTCACTATCGTCAACATCCCAATCGTCTTCCCAGTCTTCTTCTAGCATGCCAGCATCTAAGCGTAATACATTCACCAGTATTTCCATATCTTCAGGAAGAGGGGCTTTCCAAGTCATGGTTTTGCCTGTTTCTGGGTGAATCAGAGACAGTTTTCTGGCGTGTAGCGCCTGACGTGCAAATTCACTCAGCGCAATACTGACTTCAGGTGAGTGTATTCTTGGCTTGCCGCCGTAGATTGGATCGGCAGCAAGTGGATGGTTTAAATGCGCCATATGCACCCGAATTTGATGCGTGCGGCCGGTTTCTAGCTGGCATTCAATCAAAGTGTGTGCGGTAAAGCGCTCATGAACCTTGTAATGTGTAACGGCATGCTTCCCCGAATGAACTACCGCCATCTTGATTCTTTCTTTAGGATGACGGCCAATTGGGGCATCTACTTTACCATCTGAGCCAAACAAACCTTGGGCAACAGCGGTGTAATGGCGCTTAACCGTACGCGCTTGTAATTGTTGCACTAAGCTGTTTTGGGCTTTTAAGTTGCGTGCAATCACCATTAGCCCACTGGTATCCTTGTCCAGTCGGTGTACGATGCCAGCGCGGGGAATAGTTTTAAGCTCAGGGTAGCGATAAAGTAAGCCATTCAGTACAGTGCCAGTCCAGTTGCCTGTACCTGGGTGCACAACTAAACTCGGTGCTTTATTCAGCACAAGTAAGGTAGCATCTTCGTAAATGATATCCAGCTCGATGTCTTCAGGCTGAAAAGCACTTTCGTCTGCTTCGGGTTGGGGTAAGACACTAATCGTTTCACTGCCCCATAGTTTTGTTTTGGGGACGGCTGGATTGCCGTTAAGAAAGACTAGGCCGTCTTTAATCCATGTGGAGAGTCGGTTACGGGAAAACTCGGGCAGCATCTTGGCTAAAGCAGCGTCCAAGCGCTCCCCTGCCAAATCGGATGGCACGGTCAGGACACGCGCCTGCTCGAAGTCGTTATAATCGTTTAATTCGTTTTCGGAATGCATCATGAATAAGATTCTACCGCGATTCATCGTCTCTGCAGTATTTGCCGGATTATTGGCAGGCTGCGCATCCACTCCAGAAGAGCAGGATGAAACCCGTGGCTGGACTGCGGAGAAGATTTTTGCTGAGGCAAAATCAGAGCAAGAAAGCCGCAGTTATGATCGATCCAATAAGCTGTTCGAAAAGCTAGAAGCGCGTTTCCCTTACGGGCGGCATGCACAGCAAGCACAAATCGAGACGGCTTATAACCACTACAAAAACCAAGAACCTTTGCTGGCTTTTGCCGCAATCGATCGCTTTATTAAGCAATATCCAGCCCACCCAAATATTGATTACGCCTACTATTTAAAGGGTTTGGTCAACTTTAATGAGGCACAAGGCTTTTTATCTAGCGTAGTAAAGCAGGATATGTCTGAGCGCGATCCTAAAGCCGCTCGCGAATCCTACGATACCTTTCGCCAGTTGGTTACGCGCTACCCAGAAAGCAAATACGCTGCCGATGCTACGGTGCGTATGGGCTACTTAGTTGGTGCGTTGGCCAACTTAGAATTACATGTAGCTAAGTATTACTACAACCGTGGGGCATTCTTAGCGGCAGCTAATCGTGGTAAATATTTACTAGAAACGTATTCAAGCACCAAGCAAGTTGAGCCTGCTTTAGGCATTATGGCTTTGTCTTACGACAAGCTAGGTTTGATCCCTTTGCGTGATGATGTAAAAAAAGTATTGTTCAAAAATTACCCAGAAACCACGGTATTGGATGAGAACAGCTTATTCACTGATTCTGACTGGTGGAAGCCTTGGTAAGGAATATTTAATTTATTTTCGAAAGGGGGGTTTACAGGCTTAAATTTGCTCTGTAATATTCGCATCTCTTTCGGGGGGTATAGCTCAGTTGGTAGAGCGCTTGCATGGCATGCAAGAGGTCAGCGGTTCGATTCCGCTTACCTCCACCAGAATTAAATAAGTTGTAGTTTTGATTTAAAACTATAACTTGTTGAGTAGAGTTTTAGATTGATCCCATCGTCTAGAGGCCTAGGACACTGCCCTTTCACGGCGGCGACCGGGGTTCGAATCCCCGTGGGATCGCCATCTAATCTTAGTTTTATCGTGCGGCTGTAGCTCAGTTGGATAGAGTATCTGGCTACGAACCAGAGGGTCAGGAGTTCGAATCTCTTCAGCCGCACCAATCAGTTTTAAACGCTGCTCAGTTTATAAGAGCTAGCTTAAAAGTATGATCCCATAGTTTAGCGGTTAGAACACTGCCCTTTCACGGCGGCGGCCGGGGTTCGATTCCCCGTGGGATCGCCAATTTAAAAAACCTGCCCATGTGGCAGGTTTTTTTTCGTCCGCACCATTCAAATGATCCCCGTGTAAAATTCTAAGGGGAATCTCTTTTTAGGAATTTAATCAATATGGCAGCTTTGGGGCGTTTTCTTTCGGTAGAAGGCATTGATGGCGCGGGGAAAAGCACGCAACTGGCTTGGATTGCACAGTGGCTAAAGCAGCATAGTGTCGCTTTTGTGCAAACACGCGAGCCAGGCGGCACGGCTTTGGGTGAAAAGCTCCGCGATTTACTACTCAGCGAGCCTATGCATCTAGAAACCGAAACCTTACTTATGTTTGCAGGCCGCCGAGAGCATCTAGAGCAAGTGATTAAGCCTGCATTGGCGCGTGGCGAGTGGGTGTTGTGCGATCGCTTTAGCGATGCAAGCTACGCTTATCAAGGCGGTGGACGAGGTTTACCACGCGAGAAATTTATTGCGCTAGAAGAATGGGTGCAAGGTGTTGCGCCTAATAAGATTCAGCCTGATTTAACCCTGATTTTTGATGTACCCTTGTCGGTTAGCCAAGAGCGGATGGCGGGGGGGCGTACTTTGGATCGGTTTGAGCGGGAAGCCACCGATTTTCATGCCAGAGTGCGGGCTGCATATCTAGAAAGAGCCGCCAGTGAGCCGCAGCGCATTCGCGTGATCAATGCTAATCGCTCTTTGGAAGAAATTCAGCAAGAATTAGCTGAGATACTAAGCGCCATCCTTTAATGAGCACCTAGATAGATGAAAACACTTTACCCTTGGCAAGCCGCAGCTTGGTCGCAATTAATGCGCGAGATGGATAGGCTGCCGCATGCCATGCTGATTACCGGTGAGGAAGGCATTGGGAAAAGGCGTTTTGCAGAATACTTAGCCCAGTTTCTACTTTGCGAAGACGAGACAAAAACCACGGCACCTTGTGGCGTGTGTGATGGCTGCCGCTGGTATATGGCGGGCAATCATCCCGATTACCGCGTGCTTTCGCCTGAAGATAATGAGAATGACGCCAGCGAAGACGCTAAGCCTAAGCGCAAATCGCAGGTGATTGGGGTGGATGACATCCGCGATTTGGCCGATTTTGTTAACTTAACTGCACACCGCAAAGGCATCCGCGTCACGGTGGTTTATCCGGCCGAAACGCTAAATGTGGCCGCGGCAAATGCATTTTTAAAAACACTAGAAGAACCGCCATCAGGCGCGATGTTTATTCTGGTGTCAAATCACTGGCGGCGTTTATTGCCGACTATTCGCAGCCGCTGCCGTGTGTTTCCAATGGCAACGCCTGAGCATGCTACAGCTGCGGCGTGGCTGGCGCAGCAGCAGGTGGTTAATCCTGCACTGCATTTGGCGCATACGGGTGGCGCACCCTTGGCGGCTTTAGAAGATGCAAGTGCCGAATGGCTGCCTAACCGCAAGGCATTTTTGGCGCATATTGCCAATCCTGCGGTTTTAGATGTGCTGGCTGTGGCTAGTGAGCTAGAAAAGGCTAAACTAGAGATGTCTCTGGTGGTGGGCTGGTTGCAAAAATGGGTCCATGATTTAATCAATATCAAGATGACGGGCAAACTTCGCTATTATCCAGATTGGGAGAGCGATTTACAGCGCTTAGCAGCGCAATCACCCGCCTTTTTTCATTATACCGATCGTCTTAATGAGGCAATGCGCCTAGCGCACCACCCTTTAAATCAGCGATTAGTGTTTGAATCTTTGCTTTTTGCTTATCTGGATGCACTGCGTAGTAATAAGGGGAAAAAATGAGTGAACCCATTAAGGCTCCGGTATCGCGGCCTGGCGTATTGTCGCTAAATATTAAAGAAAAAGCTGCTCTGTATGCTTCGTATATGCCTTTTTTAAAAGGCGGTGGTATTTTTATTCCAACCAATAAAGCCTATGTATTGGGCGATGAAGTCTTTATGTTGCTTTCGCTCTTGGATGATCCTGCCAAAATTGCCGTTTCGGGCAATGTGGTGTGGATTACCCCGCAGGGAGCCAATAATAATCACCAGCAGGGTATTGGGGTGAAATTCTCGGCTAATGAAGCAGGCAATCAAGCTAAAACCAAGATTGAAGGCTTATTGGGCGGCTATCTGCAATCGGCCCGTACCACCCACACTATGTAATTTTTCTTAATCTGCCTTTTTGAAGTCCCTATGTTTATTGATTCGCATTGCCATATTAATTTCCCCGATCTTGCTGCCAATATCGACCCACTGCTTGCCAATATGGCCGAGAACAAAGTGACGCACGCGCTGTGCGTGGCGGTGAATTTGCCAGAGCTGCCCTCCGTGCTTGCCTTAGCTGAAGCGCATGCCAATATTTTTGCTTCGGTGGGGGTGCATCCTGATTATGAAGACACGCCAGAGCCAAGCGTAGAGCAGCTGGTAGAGCTAGCCAAGCACCCTAGAGTGGTTGCTATTGGTGAAACAGGGCTTGATTACTATCGTTTGCAAGGTGATCTGGAATGGCAAAGGGAGCGCTTTAGAGTGCATATCCGCGCCGCCAAGCAAGCAGGCTTGCCACTCATTATCCATACTCGTTCATCTGCGGCAGACACCATTCGTATCTTAAAAGAAGAGGGCGCGAATGAGGTTGGCGGGGTATTGCATTGCTTTACCGAGACTTGGGAAGTGGCGCAGGCAGCGATGGAGCTAGGGTTTTATATCTCGATATCTGGCATTGTCACCTTCAAAAAAGCCGTTGAGCTGCAAGAAGTAGCTCGGCTTGTGCCGCTGGATAGGCTGCTCATCGAAACGGATTCGCCTTATTTAGCGCCGGTGCCATACCGTGGTAAACAGAACCAACCCGCTTGGGTTAGGCATGTAGGTGAATCAATTGCAGATTTACGTGGGGTCAGCGTTAATCAAATTGCAGATGCCACGACTGCTAACTTCTTTAAGCTATTTGCAAGGGCGCAAAAATGAAAGTAGAGGTGCTCATTTTGGGTGTGGGTTCTAGCGGTGGTTCACCAGCGCTCGGTTGCTCTTGCCCAACCTGCACCTCTAGCGATCCTAAAAATAGTCGTAGCCGCGCATCATCGGTACTACGGGTTGGGGGCAAAACATTCCTTATAGATACTGGCCCCGATCTGCGCTATCAAGCCCTGCGTGAGCAATTACTGCACGTAGATGCGGTGCTGTATACCCATCCACACGCTGATCACCTCAATGGGATCGACGATTTACGCGCTTTTTGCTGGCTGCAAAAAGCGCCTATTCCTGTGTTTGGCAACGAGTTTATGCTTGAGCATATCCGCCAGCGTTTTCCCTACACGCTATTTCCGCCAAATAATTTTTGGGATAAACCGGTCTTAACGCTACATTCCGTCAGCGATAGCACCTTTGAGTTCGCTGGGATTGCTATTGAGCCTATTCCACTTATGCATGGAAAATGGCCGATTTTGGGCTACCGCATAGGCAAAGTAGCCTATTTAACCGATGTATCAGAAATCCCCGCAGAGAGCCTTGCTAAGCTACAAGGCTTAGATATTGTGCTACTTGATTGCCTGCGCCGCGTACCCCATCCTACGCATTTTTCTGTGGATCAAGCCATTGCGGCCGCCAAGCAAATAGGGGCCAAGCAAACCGTGATGATCCATATGACGCACGAGCTTGAATACCATGCGCTTTCGCAAGAATTACCGGAGGGCATGGTGGTGGGCTTTGATGGGATGCGCTTAGTGAGCGAGGCAGGTACAGGCCTTTAGTCGCTGGTGTAGCTGCTTATCTAATATTTTTTCTGCGATTTTTCTTTTCATTTAGCCCGTAATTATGGGCTTTTTTTCGTTTTTAGCTGCGTATTTCCTCCCATTTCTAAGCCTCATTTGTGGTTTATCCCAATTAGTCCTTTATTAAATTTAAGCAAGCTACAGAAAAATACCTAGATTCCAGCTATGGTTTAGCTGGTAATACTTATTTATTTTGACAAAATATGGAAAACTTTAGCTGATTATGTCTCTTGTTTAATAACGCCTATGTAAATGGGTTTTTTAGAATCGCACTTTGCTTTTGTGGAGAGAGAAACTCAATCTTATCAACTTAAGGGCACTGTTGATCGTTAAACCCTAAGCGATCTAGATCTATCTATTGCAAGCGTTGAAACATCGTAGGACGGGTGCAACCCGCGTTTTTTTAGCATCGATCAAAGATTTTACCCGCCCTACAATACTGATGATGAGTTTGAGTAAGAGACATAATTAGGAAGCTTTATTTATAAAAATCTTATGAGAAATTTGCTACTTACCTTGTTATTTTTTGCTACGTGCTTGCATGATGCAATGGCAGTAGAACAAGTGACGCTGCAATTAAAGTGGAAACATGCTTTTCAGTTTGCGGGCTATTACGTTGCTAAACAGCAGGGCTATTATCAGCAAGCAGGGTTAGATGTCCAGATTAAAGAAGCCGAGGCCAATACTAATGTGCTGGATGAGGTGTTGGCGGGTAAGGCAAACTTTGGAGTTGGTACCAGTAGCTTGCTGCTAGCAAGAAAAACTGGTAAGCCTGTGGTTGTTTTGGCGGTTATTTTTCAGCACTCCTCTTATGTGCTGATTACCCCACGCCACAGTGAGATGCAAAGTATCCAAGATCTAAGTAATAAACGCATCATGGCTGATCCGCTTTCCGCAGAAATTTTTGCCTACCTAAAGCGTGAAGGCATTGCCTTGGATCACCTGCAGCGTGTTCAGCAGAGCTTTAAAATTGATGAACTGCTGGCAGGCAAAGTGGATGCAATATCTGCTTATATGACGAATGAGCCATTTTTATTAGACCAAGTGGGCTTTCATTATCAAATTTATAGCCCTCGCTCTGCTGGGATTGATTTTTATGGTGATAATTTATTTACTTCTGAAGCAGAAATTCAGCAGCATCCAGAGCGGGTAAAAGCATTTAGAGCGGCTAGCTTACGTGGCTGGGAGCATGCCATGAGTCATCCTGATGAAACAATTCAGCTTCTATTGAGCAAATACCCACAGCACCGTTTAAAAGAGCATTATCAATATGAATTAACGCAAATGATTGCATTAATGCGGAGTGATTTAATCACCATTGGCTATATGAATGCGAGCCGTTGGCGGCATATTGCAGATACCTATGCTGAAATTGGCATGTTGCCCACTAATTTCTCCTTGAATGGGTTTTTATATGATCCCAATCCTAAGGATGATTTAACTTGGCTATATACCACTCTCGCCACGGTATTAGCCCTGCTAGGCACTGTTGGCGCCATTGCATTACATATTTATCGGCTTAATCATCGTTTGGCGCTGAGCCTTGCTGAAGTAAAACAGACTGAACAACGTTTAAAAGTATTTTCAACTGCAATTGAGCAAAGCCCAATGGCCGTATTAATTACTGGGCCAGATAATACAATTCAATATGTAAATCCTAAGTTTACCCAAGAAACGGCTTATTCTTCGAATGAAGTGCTAGGTCAATCCAGTAGGATATTGCAGGCCGATATGCTGGATGATGGGATCTATAAGGAGATGTGGGATAAATTACAGCAGGGGGAATTATGGAGTGGGGAATTAAATATTCGCCGTAAAACTGGTGAGGTTTATTGTGAAGAGGCGCATATTGGGCCTGTAAAAAATAGCGATGGCCAAATTACTCACTATGTTGCGGTATTGCAGGATATTAATGAGCGTAAGCAGATTCATCTTCAGCTTGCCCACGCTGCGCATTACGATATGCTTACTGGTTTGCCCAATCGATCTTTGTTATTTGAGCGAATTAATCAGTGGTTGTTGGTTGCTAAACGTAACCATAGTCAATTAGCTTTGATGTTTATTGATTTAGATAAATTTAAACCTATTAACGATAAATATGGACATGCCGTAGGCGACGTTATTTTGCAAGAAGTGGCAGCCAGAATGTTAGCCTGCCTAAGAGATTCAGATAGTGTAGGCCGAGTTGGAGGCGATGAGTTTATTGTACTTTTACCTAAAATAAATAATCATAATGACGCCTATTCAGTTGCAGAAAAAATTCGCATCGCTATAAATAAGCCTTTTATTGCAGGTAATAATCAGCTCGATATCTCATCTTGCATTGGTATTGCTATTTATCCACAGCATGCTGAAGAATTAGTTGATTTAATTAAAAATGCAGATTTAGCCATGTATCAAGCAAAAAAATCAGGTGGAAATAGAGTTAGTTTTTTTGTCGCGCCATCTTGAAATAGCAGGCCTAAAAGGTTATTGTGCTTAGCGTGTTTCTTAACTCTCCCCTTTTATTTCTTTTTCCTGATTATGCCTCTTGCTCAAATTCATCATAAATATCGTAGGGCGGGTGCAACCCGCGAGTAATGCTGAAAAAACCGCGGGTTGCACCCGCCCTACGACGTTTCAATGCTTGCAATACATAGATCTGAGTTGATCGCTTAAGGTTTAACGATCAACAGTGGCCGTAAATTGATAGGATTGTGGTAAAACCGGCGTATTTATTGAGTATTGCTCGCGGGTTTTAACCCATGTGCGCTAACTAAAAAAATAATGATATTAATGAGCCGGTTAAACCTTAAACCACAGAGAACACAGAGGCCCACAGAGTTTCATAGAGGAAATAAACCTCTGTTTTGAGTCTTTCTCTGTGCTCTCATCTTTCTCTGTGGTTAAAGGTTTAGCGCTATTTTATACTCTGTTAAGGTTTTATGTGATTTTAGTTTACATTCGCGTTATTGAGTAAGAGGCATAATCAGGTTTTTTATACATGGCAGTTATTTTTTGGTGAAAATAATGAATATTGAAACGCTACAAAACCCATCCGCTGAATTATTTGAAGAATTGGAAGAAAAAATAACTGTATTTAATGAGGAGCGCTGGGAGGTTAAAAAGAAGCAACCATTAGCCATTATAATTAAAGGCGAGGGAGGTGAATTATTAGCAGGGGCTAGTGCTAGAACTTTTGGCCAGTGGTTATTGATTGAAAATATCTGGGTGGATGAAACTTTGCGTGGGCAAGATCTTGGCTCAAAGATATTGGCCCAATTGGAGTCCGCGGCCATTGCTAGAGGTTGCATGATCGCTTTATTGGACACGCTTAATTTTCAAGCCAAGCCATTTTATGAAAAATTTGGCTATCAAGTGGGCTGGGTTCAGGAGGCTTACCCTCAAACAGGCTGTAAATACTTTATGACTAAGCAATTGCAAATCGCCTAGTCGCAGGGAGCAGATATACGATTTGCAGTGTGTTTTAGTGGTAAGGTGAATTGCTATGTATGACTTATTATCATAGATTTTTTTTAGTTTTATGGCTTGTGCCAAAGTATAGAAGTATTTCATTGCTCAAAAAGTTTTGATAGAAAAATATGGCGACAAAAAAAATAGCAGTATTGCTTTATCCAGGCTGCATCTTCTTTGAAATAGCCGCAGCGGTTGAATTACTTGCTCAATATTGCGAACTTAGCTATTACACACCGGATGGTAGTGTGCATATTTCATCCAATGGTACGTATCTCTGCGCTGCGGGCTCTTATGCTGATATTGCGAATGCTAGTGCAATTATAGTGCCAGGTGGTAATCCTGATTCAATTATTCCATTGCGCCTTGCTAGTGATTGCTTAAAAGAAGGCTATGCCAACGGCGCAGTATTGGCGGGGATTTGTGCAGGGGCTTTGGTCTTGGCAAGCAGTGACTTATTGATTAATAAACGGGTAACACATAATTACACGCTTGAATTTGTTCCGCAGCAAGTCGTCGATTTTGTTCAAATTATTTGGCAGGGTGTGGTTTACGAGCGGGCAAATATTGTAGTTGATGGTCGATTGATTACGGCTCAGCCATGGGCGGTATTTGAATTTGCTGCAGCTATTGCTTTGGCCTTAGGCGTATTTAGCCAGCTGCAGCTTGAGGACTATATATCTTATTATCAGCGTTGATTTTGTTGGGCGGGCTATTGCTCACGTAGTGTATCTGCATGGGCAAGGTAAAGCGTTTTCCTTGCCCTAATTTTCTCTTATAAATTAAATGCTAAGAATGGCCTTGGGAGTTCTTTTTTGATTAGAATGGATTGTTTGGTTTTAATCCTAAGTGTTCGGGATTGGTAACATAGATTAGGTGGTCGGTCCATTTGCCATTTTCAAACCAATATCTTTTTTTGATTCCTTCTTCTTCCATTCCGATGGCTTTAACTAAACGAATCGATTTGTGATTGTCTAAATTAATAGCGGCTTCAAGCCGGTTTAATTTAAGTTGCTTAAATCCTATCTTTAAACCAGCGGCGGCCGCTTCTTGACCATAGCCTAATCCCCAATGTCGGTTATAAAGCTGGTAGCCAAAGTTAGCAAACTGATGTGTATTTCTGGAGAAAATATCAAAATCCACGTGACCTATTAATTGGCCGGTATGATTCTCAAATACGCCATAGAAATACCAATCATCTTTTTTTGCCATTTCTTTATGGCGTTTAATTAAATGAATAAAATCAGCTGGGGTGCATTTCTCTGGCGCTACTGGGCCTAAATCCCATTTGCTTTGCAAAGGGAAGCGATTTACTAAAGCATCAAACCATAGGGGGTAATCGCTGGGTTTGAGTGGCCTAAGGGTTAGCCTTGCTGTTTTTACTGCTCGTCGGTTAAAAGTCATAAATCTCTATTCAGTTAAACCCCCAAGCGGATGAGGGGAAATACTGTAAACAGCTAATGATCTATTTAGTGTGGATAACTGGGTTAAATAGATAGGGGTATTAGCCAAAGCGGGGTACGGTTGAGTAAATTGATCATTTTCCATGGTGCCTCCTAGGGCTTTGGCTCAGTGATTTTAAATTTTTTGCAATTGCACAACGATTTTAAGTTAAGTGTTGGCTATCTTGGCATATACCCGCGTATTGCGCAGCGTGCCATCTGGATCTATATTTTCGTTTTTAAGTAATCCTTCAAGCTTAAATCCGGCTTTTTCAGCTACACGCCAGCTGGCGGTATTTAAATCATCAGAAAATATTTCTAAGCGTTTGGCGTTTAAATGCTCAAAGGCGAATTCGCTGATGGCGTTGACGGCTTCGGTGATGAGGCCGTAGCCGTGCAGTGAGCTTCTGCACCAATAGCCAATTTCAAACTTTGGGATATCCCAGTTCATTCTTTTTAAGCCGGATGCGCCAATAAATTGCCCTGTTTCTTTTAAAAATAGCAGCATAGTTAGATTGGATCGATCAATAAATTCGGCTTGGCATTTTCGGCAGTAGCTTTCTGCATCGGCAAGATCGAATTCACACATGGCCCATGGCAAAGAGGCGGGATAGCGGCGTAAGTCATTCATCGATTCCAGCTTGGCTTCGTGCATGGCCAGGCCATCGCCTGCGCGTGGGCTGCGAATAATAAGGCGCTTAGATTCAAATTGATCGGGAAAATCAAGCAGGATAGGATTGATTGCCATGGTATTTACCCAGTGTATGAGGAATAAATATTGGGCATTTAAATTAAACACTCAATGCTTGTAAAAACTCGTCGGAATCGAAGCCATCTTTCATGTGGTGGCCGCGCACAATGAGAAATGGTGTGCCGATTGCGCCATAGCTATTAAATTCTTGTTGGCAGCGTTCTTCAATACTCATATTGCATTCGGTAAAGGCAAAGTTATTCTGATTTAACCAAGCTTTGGCTTCATGGCAATAAACGCACTCCGTAGTGGAATACATTACTACTTCATTTGGCTTAACCATGTTGGCTAATTGATTAATTTGTTGGCTGCTATAGCTGTCACTGGATGGGCTGGGGTGTTGATAATGCCTCCAAGCGGCAGAGAGTGCACCTATCAGAATAATGATGGTTATAACACGGCCCATTTGTTTTCCTTTGGGGGCAGGTTAGTAATGTGTGAGTGTCATATTACGGTGTTTCTTTATTATCTTGCAAATGATGTCATGAAGAATAGGGCAGAGGGCGGATGGGGTAGCGATATTGATGTAGGAGTTTGTGATCTAACTGCGATATTAAAGGCAGCTTAAAGGGGAAACCCACGAATTATTTGGGATGTTATCGCTGGGTGATTGGGTTTCGCCCTTGTTGTATCACTAGGTTTTACATCACCTTCTTGGCTAGTCCACGATGATAGGCAGCTTGGGGTGGCTATCTAGCTTGGTTTGTAGTGGGCTATTGGCGGTTTCAAGCTCGGTGAGTAGCTGTTGTTCTGCAGGATTAGGTTCGCCTAGCCATTGAGCGGGGCCATTTTCAGTTTGGTAGTGGGCCACTACGCGTTTTTGCGCTGGTGCGTAAAGTACATAAACGGAATGTCCACAATTATGTGGCTCGCAAACCGATCCTGCTAGGTAGTGTATTTGCCCTAAGACAATAGGGATCATCGGAGTAGACGTTCCTTTACCTAGCCAGCGTGGGGGCTTGATTTTGGATGTGGTAAAGGCAAGATTGAGCTGCTGGCGTAGCGTTTTATCTGCGGGATAAACTTCATAAAAATAGGCACATTGTGTGCTATCTGTGCAGGTCATCGCTTTAGCACTGCTCACGTTTTTAGCCTGCGCATTCAGTGGCAAAAAGAGTGCTGCAATGATGCTGCTGCAGATTGAAATACGGCTAATCCATTGCATAATTTTCCCCTGTGTTGGTCTATACAGGCCATGGTTTAATGGCTTATATAGACCGTTGTATAGGTTTATGGGATGACAGTGGTAAATAAATAGACGGCAAAAATCACCAAGAGCACTACGCCTTGTAATACGGTAGTTTTACCGGTTTTGAGCGATAGCATGGTGATAAACAGCGATAGCATCAGCAGCAAGGATGACTTGATATCCAAGCCTAGGGTTAAGGTTAGGCCACTGCTCAGTGAAAGTACGGCAACGGTTGGAATAGTTAAACCGATACTAGCAAGTGCAGAGCCTAGGGCTAAGTTTAAGCTGGTTTGCAGGCGATTAGCACGCGCAGCATGAAAGGCTGCAATGGCTTCTGGTAATAGCACTACGGCAGCAATAATCACGCCAACCAAGGCTTTAGGCGCGCCCATATTGGCAACTCCCAGCTCAATACTGGGGGCCAGTGCTTTGGCTAATAACACTACCGCCACAAGGCAAACTAAGAGTAGAAAGGCGCTGATAGCGGTGGTGCTTAGGGTAGGTGGCTCGGCATGAATTTCTTCATCTTCAACCGCATGGCTAGGCAAAAAATAACCACGGTGGCGCACGGTTTGCACCAGCACAAAGGTGCCGTACAGTACTAAGGTTACTACGGCAATAAAGATCAGCTGGCTGCTTGTATATATAGGGCCAGGGGCACTGGTGGTGTAGTTAGGCAAAATCAGGGTGAGTACAGCAATGGCAGCCAAGGTGGTAAGCGATGCGCTGGCACCATCTAAGCTGAAGCTTTGTTCTTTGTAGCGTAAACCGCCCACTAATAAGCACATGCCAACTATTCCATTCAGAATAATCATCACTGCGGCAAAAACGGTATCTCTAGCCAGTGCCGTGGTTTCTGGCCCGCCTGCCATCATTAAAGAAACAATCAAAGCCACTTCAATAATCGTAATGGCAACAGCCAGCACCAAGGTGCCATAAGGCTCACCAACCCGATGCGCAATGACTTCGGCATGGTGTACCGCCGCTAAGACGCCACCAAATAAGCCCAAGGTCAATAAGCCAAGATAGATGCTGCCTAAGCTTTGTAAAGGAGCGAGGTAGAGTAGCCAAGCGATAGCAGGGGCGGCAATAGTCCAGATCGGGAGTGTTACTTTCATTGTGGCGCCAGAGAAAAAAGATTCAACATAATATGCTCCAGTGTGGGGACAGTGATTTATAGCGAGTTCGACAATATTACATACAGATATGCCGTATTGAACACAGAGCATCATAGCTCTGTATACAGTGAAAAAAAACCAAGATGCAGCAAAGAAAAGCGCTTAGTTTTATATAAGATGATTTGCAGTTTGTACAAATCAGACGTTATTGCTCATATTGGGAAGTATATTGCAGGGATAATGCCATATAAATATATGGGGAATAACGCGAACAACTATGCGTTAATTAGAGCCGCTGGGTAATCAAAAGTTCACTAGTGCCGTGTTTTTTATAAATGACTATCTTAGACATGGCAAATGCTAAGGCTCGCTGGTGAATAATCACTGCAATGTGTGGATTCCATGAACAAAAATGCCATATAAAAACCACCTTGATCATGGCGTGGTTCTTATATGGCAAGAGCAAATAGTGAGAAGCTTTATAAATTATGCTTGCTTACGGCGGCGTGCGATCCATAAGCCGGTTAAGCCTAGGCCGATCAGAGCATAAGTCTCTGGCTCTGGCACTGGTGTGCTTATATTAATATTATCAAATTGGCTGTTAGAGCCTACCCAAGAGACTTTGGTGAGATTTTTTTTATTAAAAACAAAGGTTTGCAGACCTATAAGCCGGTCAAGAACGACGGTTTCAAATGTTGTGCTTTGCCCATTAAAAAAGCTGAATTGAATAGAGGCTGAATCGCCCTTATTAAAAACATCGGCAAGATCAATAGATTTAAAATTAAAGGATGATTTATTAGCTTGCTCAATACTGGTTTTGCTACCGCTGTAGTTTACAAATACTGCAGCGTGGCCTTTATCGGCCTGAAACTCATCGTTCTTCCCCCAAATACCCAGACGGTCATTGCCTTGGCTGTCATTTTTAATGACAAAGCCCTTGGTGTTGATGCTATTGAAGGTTTGAAAAGTATCGTTGTGAGTTAAATGATTGAAATCGATCACTGTGGCATTTGCAAAAGTACTTAAGGCGAAAATGGCACTAGAGAGCAATAGTTTTGTGTGCAGCATGAACTTTTCCTATAGATAGAAAATAACTGAATCCAATCATTTTCTGTCTTGCTCCTTGCTAATGTCAAAACAAATACTTCATTTGTTGTAAGTTTGGTGTTTGTTTAATCGGAGTTACCAAGCAGATATCTACAGCGATGATGACTTTTGATCGCAGTATGCAAAGTAGCTGATAAGTTTTTGATAAGTATTGGCAGCTATTCTGCAGCCACAGCAATGCAGTTCCCTGAAGAGTAGAGCAAGCCGCCATTCACTACTTTATGCTCGCCATGCTTGGTACTTGGCTGCTTCTGGCTCAGTGTAATTGTGAATCTAACATCAATAGATTTAACTCCTTGATGAGCTGCTGGCTGGGTTGGATCGGCTTAGGGGGGGCTGCGGCATTGTGCGCGTGACGCTCACAATCTGGTAGACCCCGCCAAATATCGTGCGCTTTTGCCAGTGGTATTTTTCTGCTTGGCTGGCGTAATGGCTAATTTCATTATTCCATAATGCCTCGGCAAAGGGCTCTAGCTTGGCATTTACCCATTTTAATATCCAACGGATTGGTTGCCAGAGCGATGGGCGATGGTAATCAACAAACAATACTTTTCCACCAACGGGCATTTGGCTGAGCATATGGTCGACGATGCTGCGTTTTTTTTCATCAGGCACTTCATGCAGTAAAAAGAAGCTGCAAATAAGATCAAACGATAGCTGGCTCTGATAGGTTGCAGCATCGCTACGCACCACTTTTGCCCATGGGTACAAAGCTAATTTGGCTTGGGCGTGTTCAATTTGTGCAGGGGTGATATCGCTTAAATGAAACTCACCATCTGGCCCCACTTTTTGTGCCACTTTACGTACTAGATCACCATAAACATGTGCCACCTGCCATACCTTCATTCCTGGTTTGATTTCATTCAAATAGGCACGCATTAGGCGTTGATCATTCCCAAATAGCAGCACCTTTACCACCATATTATGGTCGAGCTGATCAACGCGTTTGGGATTGACATAGGCCCAGTCGTAAACCTCGGTCATATAGTCAGGAACACCTTCGTAATAAGGATCTGTTGGTAGTTTGGGGTGATTTTGCGTCATGGTGGCAGGCTTCTAAGGGATTTTTTTGAGCTTAGACTGAGGGGGGGCTATATACCTTGAGCTGGGCCAATATCTAGCTATTTAGGGTTAGGCTGGCCGCTTCTAGGTGAGTATTGCCAAGGGAGCCGCATGTTTATTGGTGAGCTGAAGCTAGTGCTTATGCGGGGATAGGCGGTTTATTGCGGCTTAAATAACTAAGCGGGTGAGAGTGGGAAGGGGGCTGTTTTGTGAGTAATTACTTTTTACGCGCCTGCAGAGCAAATATAAAAAAACGGCGCTTAGAGCGCCGTTTGGGTAAAATCGCTATAGCACGGCATGCCGTGCCGCTGCTTAGTGGTGACGACCACCCGATCGTTTGATCGGGGCAAAAAGGGCGGCCACTGGGGTGTTTTCATTACTCAATGGCTGTTGATCGCCACGCGGCTTAGCGGCGGGTGCACGTGGTGCTGCGCTGCGTGTATCGCTGCGCGCGCCACGATCGGCATAGCTACGCTCTTGCGGCGCACGGCCTTGTGGTTGATCCCCACGGCCAGAACGGCTGCGGCCATCGGTTGGTCGAGCTGCCGATGGGGTGCGCGCTTCGCCACGTGGATTGTTGTTAAAGCGGCCTTCACCAGCAGGGCGAGGCGCTGCGGAAGAAGGCGTTTCACCACGTGGATTATTGTTAAAACGGCCTTCTGAAGCAGGGCGTGCATCGGGGTTAAAACGGCTGGCTGGGCGGCTATCATCGCTAGCACGTGGATTGCTGCGTGGTGGGCGCGGCGCATCACTCGCTGCTGCTGCAGGGGCATTGTTGGTGCGATTATGCCCACGTGGAGGGCGGCCGCTATTTGGGTTACGGGGATCGCGGTTGGTGTTGCGCGCTGCACCATTGCGGCCATTTAAGATTGGCTCGGCTTTGATACTTGGATCAACCGCAAAGCCATCTACGCTTTCACGGGTGATATCGCGTTTGATCAGGCGTTCGATATCATTTAATAGCTTGTGCTCATCCACACAAACCAAAGAAATCGCTTCGCCTTCAGAGCCAGCACGGCCCGTGCGGCCAATCCGGTGTACATAATCTTCGGCTACATTCGGCAGCTCAAAGTTAACCACGTGTGGCAATTCTTCGATATCAATACCGCGAGCGGCGATATCGGTGGCGCACAGTACTTGCAGCGTGCCAGATTTAAACTCGGCCAAAGCACGGGTACGAGCGGCTTGGCTCTTATTACCATGAATGGCCAGTGAGTTAATGCCATCTTTGCTTAGCTGCTCAGCTAAGCGATTAGCGCCGTGTTTGGTGCGGGTAAACACCAAAACTTGGAACCAATTTTTTTCTTTGATCAGCTGGGTGAGCAGCTCACGTTTGCGCTCACGGTCAACAAAATATACCTTTTGCGTAATCATTTCGGCCGTGGCGTTGCGGCGAGCCACTTCGATCAGTGCAGGCTTATCGAGCAGGCCATCGGCAAGGGTTTTGATTTCGTCAGAAAAAGTAGCCGAGAACAGCAGGTTTTGGCGCTTGGCAGGCAATAGGGCCAGCACTTTTTTGATATCACGGATAAAGCCCATGTCGAGCATGCGGTCTGCTTCATCCAGAATCAAAATCTCAACCGCGCTTAAATCAACGGTTTTTTGCGACATATGATCGAGCAGACGGCCCGGTGTGGCCACCAGAATATCTACCTGGCCTTTTAGCTGCTTAATTTGCGGATTAATACTCACGCCACCAAACATCATCATGGATTTAAGTGGCAAATATTTACCATAGTCGCGCACGCTTTCTTCAACCTGAGCGGCCAGTTCACGCGTAGGGGTCAGAATCAGTGCACGAATCTTTTTGCCAGTGGCAGGTTTTGTGCTGAGTAAATGCAGCAGCGGCAGCGTGAAGCCGGCGGTTTTACCCGTGCCGGTTTGTGCGCCAGCAAGTAAATCACCACCGGATAGCACGGCAGGAATCGCCTGTTGCTGAATAGGGGTTGGTGTGGTGTAGCCAAGTTCAGTAACGGCACGGACGATATCGTCCGCAAGCCCTAGGGCGGAAAAACTCATTCAAACTCCAGAGGAGATATCGGCCTGTCGCCAAGAGTGGCGCCAGTCAAAGGCAGATGGGGTAGGTGATCTTACAAATATGGCATCAAGATAGCTCACTCAGCAACTTTTTGCTGAGCCCTGCATGCAAAAAAACACTGCGAGGTAAAGGATTTCAAGCTTGATGGCGTATCTGGGTGGTGTAGCGCGGAGACTGGGTAACGCGCCCACGGCGGGATTATACCTGTGTACTTGCGTTGGTGTGTGAAGCAATCATGAATTAGTGCAGATTACACTGCGCTAATTGTGTCTTTGTAGGGGCACGGCATGCCGTGCCCACTGCCAATTAAGCGCCAATAAAGCGCATTTTAAAGCTGCGGCCTTTGATGTTTCCTTGGCTCAGGCTATTAAATGCTTTATCTGCCACGCGGCGATCAAGCGCTACATAGGTCATAAATTCATACACATTAATTTTACCGACTTGCTCTTTAGTTAGGCCCGCATCGCCAGTGAGTGCACCAAGTAAATCGCCTGGGCGAAGTTTTTCTTTCTTACCGCCCATAATGCACAGCGTCACCATCGGGGCACGCAGAGGGCCACTGGCCTCGGCTTCTAGGGTGTTTAAATCAAACCAACGTACTGAGCCGCCTTGGTATTCTTCGATCAGGGTGACCCATTTTTTCTCGTTTGGGGCGCAAAGGCTAAGGGCTAAGCCTTTATCGTGGCCACGGCCGGTGCGGCCAATGCGGTGGATATGCACTTCGGTATCTTTAGATACGTCAACGTTAATCACGGCACCTAGGGTTTGAATATCTAAGCCGCGTGCGGCGACATCGGTGGCCACCAGCACGGAGCAGCTTTGATTAGCAAACTGCACCAGAATCTCGTCGCGTTCGCGTTGCTCTAGCTCGCCGTAAAGCGCCAGGGCACTAAAACCTTGATCTCGCAGCTCAGCTGCAAGCTCGCGGCAGTGGATCTTGGTATTGCAGAAGGCCAGTGTCGAAACCGGTTTGTAGTGATTGAGTAGCTGCGCCACGGCGGCGTTACGTTCCTCGTGTTCGACGAGGTAAAAGCGTTGTTCGATTTGGCTGTCAGCATGTTGTGCCTCTACTTTCACTTCGGCAGGCAGCTTTAAGAATTTAGCGCTGTCTTTACGAATATTGTCGGGATAAGTGGCAGAAAACAGCAGGGTTTGGCGGCGCGTTGGGCAGGCACTGACAATGCCGGCGATCTCATCGTAAAAGCCCATATCCACCATGCGGTCGGCTTCGTCTAATACCAGCGTTTGTACGGTGGATAAATCAATCGAGGCGCGGCCTAAATGGTCGCGGATACGCCCCGGTGTGCCCACAATAATATGCGCACCGTGTACAAGCGAGGCAATTTGCGGCCCCATGGGCGAGCCGCCACAAAGGGTTAAAATTTTAATATTGTCGGTAAAGCGTGCCAAACGGCGCAGCTCTTTAGAAACTTGATCGGCCAGCTCGCGGGTGGGGCAAATCACCAAGCCCTGAATGGCAAAGTAGCTGGGGTTGAGCTTATGTAGCATGCCAATCCCAAACGCTGCCGTCTTGCCGCTGCCGGTTTTTGCTTGGGCGATTAAATCGCGGCGCTCTAGAATCAGCGGCAGGCTGCGCGCTTGGATCTCGGTCATCTCAACGTAACCCAAGCTGTCCAAGTTTTGCAGCATGGCCGGCGAGAGAGGTAGATTGGCAAAAGATGTTGTATTCACAATGACTTATCTCGCAGACCAAAAGGGGCAGTAGTCTATCAGGCGCAGCGCTTTAGAGCCAGTGCCCACTTATTAATTGGTTTTTCAACCATGATCTTGATTGATACATATTACGTTGTGATACCGATGGCAGAATGGGGCGGCTTGCTTCATCCCTCTGGGCGGTTTGTGGAGGAAAAGTTTGCATCACTCGATGATTATTTGCTTACTTTTAGCCTAGTAGGCCGTGTGAGTAAGGAGTTGCCTAGTATAGAGCTGGCCAGCCGTGGGGAGAGGCAGCGTTGCAATGTTTCTGCTAGGTCATGAATACTAATGGGTTTACTTAAAAAATCATCCATGCCTACCGCTTGGCAGCGCTCTTTATCTTCTTGGTAGGCATCTGCAGTGAGGGCAATAATTGGGATGTGTTTTCGTTTGAATTGTTGCTCCCAACTACGAATTTGTAAACTAGCTTCGTAGCCATCCATGATGGGCATTTGGCAATCCATTAAAACTAAATCAAATGAAGTTGTGCTTTTTAAGGCATCGAGTGCTTCTTGCCCGTGCTGTGCCAACTCTGTTTGATAGCCTAATCGAGCCAACATAGCCAACACCACAACTTGATTAATTGGATTATCTTCAACGACTAAGATGCGTTGTAATTTTGTTTGTTCTGTTTGTGTAGCTAATGCTTGGTATTGGGTGGGGAGGCGTTTTTCGGAATCTGTAGCTTCATCAACAGGAATTTGAAACCAAAATTGTGATCCCTTTCCTAATTGGCTTATTACACCGATTTCACCCCCCATTAGTTGAATTAGGCTGCGGCAAATGGCAAGGCCTAAGCCTGTGCCACCATAACGGCGTGTAATGCTGCCATCACCTTGGCTAAAGGTTTTAAATAATTTAGAGATTTGCAGTTCATCAATTCCGTCTCCGGTGTCTGCTACTGTAAATTTTAAGAAAGAATTTTCTAATTGTTCTAGTTTTAGAGTGATAGTGCCAGCCGAAGTAAATTTAAGTGCGTTGCTGAGTAAGTTACTAATGATTTGTCTTAAGCGATAAGGATCCCCCCAGCAGCTTAAATGAAGCGGTACATCAAATAATAAATCTAACTGCAGGCCCCGTTGATGGGCGGTTTCTCGGAATAAATTGGCGACTTCTTGCACTAGCTCAGCGGGTTGAAAAATCAGCGATTCTAATTCCATTTTCCCTGCTTCTACTTTAGAAAAATCTAAAATTTCATTCAGTAAGGAAAGCAGATTCTCGCCAGAGCGAAGGATGGTTTGTGCGTAATCTAAGCGTTCTGTCTCGTCTACTTGTTCTTGCATCAGCAGCTGCGCCATTCCCATTACGCCATTAAGTGGGGTGCGGATTTCGTGGCTCATGGTAGCTAGAAACTGGCTCTTGGCTAAATTGGCTGATTCAGCTTGCTGTTTGGCCTCAATGAGTTGTATCTCTTGTTGCTTGCGGATGGCCATTTCTTGTTGCAAAACAAGGGTTTTTATTTCAACTTCGGCAGCTACACGGCGGCGGTCTGCACTTAAAATTAAGGCGAGATTGCCAAGTACGGCAGTGGCAGTCAGGATACAAAATAACAGCACTAAGGATGCACTGATGGTACTGCCACCTAAGGCATTGGTGGGTTTATGCAAGAGCAGCAGCCATTGACGATTCGCAAAATTGAGCGGTTGCTGGTAATAAACACCCATAGCATCGAGTTGGCTTGAGCTTTGAAATGAGGGAAAGGGTTTAGTAAAATTAGAGTAAATAACTTCAGTTTTGCCCTCGGTAAGATCAAGGATCGCCCACTGTACTTGCTTGTGCTGCTGCATCAGTTTAAGCCAGCCCCGAATATCAATGACGCCCGTGACAATGCTTTCTACTTCCCCCGTTGCAGATAAAACAGGGGCCATCATGAGTAAGCCACCTGGCCCTTTTAAATCATCGCTTAGTAAGATTTTGGGACTGATGGCTACTTTATGGCTAGCAATAACTGCGTTTGCTGTTTGGGCTCGGCGTGGCTCGGAGAGCAAATCTAATCCCAATACCGAAGGGCTGGGTGGGCTAATCATGGTTAAGGGTAAAACACCAAGGGGATTGGGGTGCCAGTTGGCTAAGCGGTGTATTTTTATATTATTTAAATTGAGGGTTTGTTGTAGCTGCTCATATTGGTGATCGTAGGGCGCGTGGCGTAATAGGGGAGCCCAGCC
This sequence comes from Iodobacter sp. CM08, assembly GCF_033446605.1. Lineage (NCBI taxonomy): Bacteria > Pseudomonadati > Pseudomonadota > Betaproteobacteria > Neisseriales > Chitinibacteraceae > Iodobacter > Iodobacter sp. CM08. The sequence goes on from NZ_JAWQUO010000007.1 coordinate 104,356, forward strand.
AAAAGTGCGAAAGCTTGTCGCTGCTTTATTACTTTGTTTGACAAAGGTAGAAAACTGCGGCAAGGATAATGGTTTTACCAGTTGGGCTAGAGTGGCTAAATTGCTTAGGGTTTGGGTGTTTACTGCATCTAATTGCTCAAAATCTTGGCTAATCATGATTGATTCGGTAGCAAACTGGCTTTGTATCTGCCTTATTTCACTATTCCTGATAAATAAATACACGCAGACAAATGATGAGAAGGTGAGCAGGAGTGGCGTAACCACCATCCAGCGCCGCTCCCTCCAAGCTGGGCGTTTATCGTAAAGGGCAATACAGAGTGGTGTAAAAATTAATACACCCAGTGCATCCCCAAGCCACCAAGTGGAGAAATTTTGTGCAAGTAAATCTGCACTTAAATAGCCTTTAAAAAATAAAGCGGTGTTGGCAATGCTGCTGGCGATGGTACAAGCCAGTAATCCAGAGCCACTAAATTGCAGAATGCGTATAGGCTGATCCATTTCAAAGTGTGGATCAAATTTGCGTAGTAATCTGGCGCCAATTATGGCTTGTAAGACCGATCCAGTGGCAATAATAAGAGGTAAAATCCCCCAATCCCATTGCAGCCCAATGGTTGCATTCACACACCATGAGCCAATCAGTATGCTAGGCCAAATTTTGCGTCCATCAAATAATAAGCATGCAGCAAACGCTATTCCTGCTGCCGGCCAGATGGCCGTGGCATAGCCGGGAGGAAGTGACATCAGTAGGCCAAGCTTACCTGCTACTAAGTAAACTAAGGCTAGGAGCAGATTCGTTAACAGCAGGCGCACGCTTCATACTCCAGAGATCTAAGGCTAGACGGGCATATACGAAATAATAGCTCAGCTGATCGAGTTGAAATTACATGTAAAGACAGTATAGGTGTGGATTAAATGAGCTGCTTTAGGTGGTGGCACTGATGCCACTAAGTGCATATAAATCTGTAGCGGTAAGAACTGCTAAGCGATTTTTCCTTGTTGCTAATCCCTTGCAGAAATTGTTTTAGGAATCATATGAATCACAAAACTCGGCGGCCTACTTTGCAAGATGTTGCCGATAAAGTTGGGGCTTCCAAAATGACTGTTAGCCGTTATCTGCGCGAGCCGCAGCAAGTGGCCGTGGCAACAGCTAAGAAAATTGCGCTGGCAATGGAGGAGCTGGGTTATATCCATAATCGTGTGCCCGATATGCTGGCTAACGCCAAAAGCCGTGCAATTGGTGTGTTGCTACCTTCCATGTCAAATCAGGTCTTTTCTAGTGTAGTACGTGGCATTGAGTCGGTAACAGGGCCAGCAGGGTTACACGCGCTCTACGGCCATTATGGCTATACGATGGCACGGGAAGAGCAGCAGATTGAGCAATTACTTTCGTTTAATGTGGATGGGCTGATTTTGTCTGAAACGCAGCACACCCATCGCACCTTAAGAATGCTGGAAACCGCCGCTATTCCCGTGGTCGAAATCATGGAGCTGCCTGAGCGGCCCATTGATTTGGCGGTTGGCCTAAATCATGCTGCTGCAGCGCAAGTGATGGTGGGTTTAATGTTGGCTAAGGGGCGTAAGCGGATTGCTTATCTGGCGGCGCGTTTAGACCATAGAACACGTCAGCGTGAAGCGGGGTATTTAGCAGCACTGGCTGACGCGGGGCTTGAGCCTATTCTGATTCACACTGATCAGCCTTCTTGCTTTACTTTAGGTGGGCAATTATTGCGTGATGCGCTGCAAGTTGCGCCTGATTTGGATGGGGTGTTTTGTACTAATGATGATATTGCTGCAGGCGCGATGTTGGCCTGCCAAGCATTGGGGTTTCGTGTGCCAGAGCAAATCAGCGTGGCCGGATTTAATGCCCTTGATATTGGCCTCGCCCTAGCGCCGCAGCTAGCCAGTGTAATCACCCCGCGTGAAGCGATTGGCCGGCTTGCTGCTGAGCGTTTAATTGGCAGGATAGAAGGGCGTCATTACCCCGATAAGGTGGTGGATTTGGCCTATGAGATTTTTCTAGGCCAAAGCTTATAGGGGGGGCACGAATACCGCCCCCTATCTGTGCTTATGAGGACAATCTGCTAGTTAAAATAGTCCAACTCCAGTGCAGATTTTACTTCGCCCAAAGTAGCTGCTGCAATGGTGCGGGCATGTGCGGTGCCTGCTTTTAATATTTGCATGACATGGGCAGGATCTTTGGCTAGCTCAATACGGCGAGCACGAATCGGCGCAATCAGCTCTTGCAGGCGAACTTCTAGATGTTGCTTGATCACGGAATCGGCCAAGCCACCCTTGCGGTATTTGGCTTTCAAATCATCAATAAAACTAATATCGGGTTCAAAAGCATCAAGAAAGGTAAATACGGCATTGCCTTCAACTTGGCCTGGATCGTTAATTCTTAAGTGCTTCGCATCGGTGTACATGCTTTTTACGTATTGGCTAATTTCATCTGGGCTGGCTGATAAATGCAGCGCATTTCCCTGAGATTTACTCATTTTGCTTTGGCCATCTGCACCCGGCAGGCGGCCGGTTTGCGGGATGATGGCACGGGTTTCTAGCAGAATATCTTTACCTACGAGGGTATTAAAACGGCGCACAATTTCATTGGTCTGCTCGATCATCGGGGCCTGATCTGCCCCTACTGGCACGGCGGTGGCCTTAAAGGCGGTAATGTCGGCTGCTTGGCTCACGGGGTAAGTTAGAAATCCTGCGGGAATATCTCGCTGGAAGTTCTTTTGGCGAATTTCTTCTTTAACCGTAGGGTTGCGCTCTAAGCGTGCTACCGTGACCAAATTCATAAAGTAGTAAGTCAGCTCAGATAGCTCAGGGACTTGCGACTGAATAAAAATAGTGTTTTTAGCAGGATCAAGACCAACTGCAAGGTAATCGAGCGCTACTTCCAATACATTGCGATGTACTACATCGTGATCGGTATCGGTGAGCGCTTGCGCGTCGGCCAGCATCAAAAATTGGGTGTGTTTGTCTTGAAAGGCGAGGCGGTTTTGTAATGAACCCACAAAATGGCCTAAATGCAATGGGCCTGTAGTGCGGTCGCCAGTCAAAATAATATGCGAAGTCATGTTCTCGATCCTTGTGTGGATTTACGCCGCCGAGCCCATGGGGTGTGTAGAAACAACAATGCCGCCTGGACCGGCGGCATTGTTCAAATAAATGAGTCTAGGCCGCCAGTAACATATAGTGGCGGTAGCACCAGCTCGTTGGCTGGGAAATAAGAGGGCGTTGAAGTGCGTTCATGGGCTCTACTATTGCAGCTTTTAGACCGCTTGTCTACACAGTAAGTCGTGTTAATGATAATTATTATCGTTTATTGCGTGTGGTGCTTGCAAACTGGGCAGGCAGGGTCTTGCTTGTAGCGCATTTCGCGCCAAGCCATATTGCGGGCATCTAATAGCTGCAAGCGTCCAATCAGCGGCGTGCCTACTCTCATAAGCAGCTTGAGCGCCTCGGCGGCTTGCGCTGCGCCAATAATCCCTACCAGCGGGGCAAATACGCCAAAGGTGGCGCATGGGCCATCACTGGTTTCGCCTTCTTCCCCAAATAAGCAGTGATAACAGGGGGCGTTGCCGAGGCGTGCATCAAACGTGGTGAGCTGACCATCAAAGCGCACTGCCGCACCTGAAACCAGAGGCACTTTGTGTGCGACACAGGCGCGGTTTACCGCGTGGCGGGTGGCAAAATTGTCGCAGCAATCCAGCACAATATCGGCCGCTGCAACGAGTTTATTTAGCTCTGCCGCCGTGGCGCGTGTGGTGATTGCATTGATTTTTATTTGCGGGTTGATCGCGCTAGCTGCCGCTTTGGCCGATATGGCTTTATTTTGCCCAAGGCTGGCCGTGCTATGGATGATTTGGCGCTGCAGATTAGATAATTCCACATGATCGTCATCCACAATGCTGAGTGTGCCAACACCTGCTGAGGCTAGATAGAGCGCAGCGGGTGAGCCTAAACCCCCCGCACCAATCAGCAACACATGCGCATTGCTGATTGCCTGCTGGCCTTCGATGCCGATTTCATCGAGCAGAATATGGCGGCTATAGCGCAGTAAATCTTGATCGCTGAGCTCAGCTTCGTTAGCAATGGAGGGGGATAGCGTAGCGTAGATCATGGCTAAAAATCACATAAAAGAAGAGTGTAAGGTGTTGTGTGCCGGCTAATTACATGGTGTCAACCCGCTGTGTAGCTGGGCGAGTATTTTATAAATATCTTCGCAACTCCTCAGGGGTTTCGTCATGATCGCCGTGTGGGTGATTTTCCCAGACCTTCACATAGACATCACGACTTTTAATATTGTGCTCGGGGATTTCTAAATTGCTGCGAGCGATATCTTCGCAATAATAGACTAGGGCGCGTTTGATTTTGCTCAGGATACTTTCATCCAGATGAAACCCAGCCACTTTGAGCTGATTTTCGATGATTTGTAGTGAGTGTTCTTGGATTAGGTATTGCACAGAGATACAGTGCTTGCTGGCAAAAATCTGAACGGTAATACTAGGAATCGTGGCTAAAAACTGAGCCGCAAGATGGGCTTGGGCGGGGTGCGGGTAAAATTGAATATCGCGTTGCCTAGAGAGAGAATCTGCTGGCTTCATCATTATTCTCCGCATTTTGCGAGCTGGTATGGGCGGCTTTCCCATACCTAGGAGCCATAGAGGGCAAGCCCTCTATGGCTATCCTGTGCAATGACTATTTAGCCGGTGCTGCTACCGCTTTATTTTGCAAAATTTGCTGAACTTTTAAAATATTCAGCGCTTGTTGCAGTTGGTAGTCGTTTTTAGAGGCCAGCTCGCGTGGATTTTCTTCCGCCGTTTCGCTTGCAACTGTTTTTGGTTTTTGGGCCTTGATGATGGCTTTAGGCTCGGATGCTGCTTTACCCGCGTCTTTTTCATTTGGATTATCCAAACGATGGCCTAAATCGGCTTCACGAATACGGAAGGCGCTTTGTTCCTTGCCGTTGAGTGTTGCTTCTTCAACTTCGATATCCGGAGTGATCCCTTTTAGCTGAATCGAGCGGCCTAGCGGGGTGAAGTAGCGCGCAGTAGTGAGCTTCAGTGCCGTTTTGTTATCAATCGGCATGATGGTTTGCACCGATGCTTTACCAAAAGTCTGAGTGCCAACCACGATGGCGCGCTTATGATCTTGCAGTGCACCCGCTACAATTTCTGAAGCAGAAGCCGAGCCACCATTGACCAGAATCACCAATGGTACGGTTTTCACTTCTTTAGGGGTATTTTTAAAGTAATCATCTTTGCCGCTTTCGCGCAGATAGTTTTCCTTGCTAGCGGTGAGCCTGATCTTAGAATCTGGCGTGCGGCCTTCGGTGTAAACCACCAGCGTATCCTTAGGCAAGAAGGCTGCGGATACACCCACGGCACCGTTTAGCAAACCGCCCGGATCATTACGTAAATCAAGCACAACGCCTTTGAGCGGTGCTTTGTTTTCTTTATAAAGCGCTTCTAAGGCTTGAGCGACGTTTTCTGTGGTGTGCTCTTGGAATTGCGCCACACGGATATAGCCATAGCCAGGTTCAGCCAGCTTAGATTTCACGCTTTGCACTTTAATGACGGCGCGTTTTAGCGAGATCACAATCGGCTTGCCTTCGCCCTTACGCAACATAGTAAGCGTAACTGAGGTGCCAATTTTGCCGCGCATTTTGGTTACGGCGTCATTGAGCGACATGCCTTGCACGGGGGTTTCGTCGATTTTGGCGATAAAGTCACCCGCTTTTACGCCAGCGCGGTAAGCAGGGGTGTCTTCGATCGGTGAGACCACACGAACCAAGCCGTCTTCCATGCTGACTTCTATGCCTAAACCACCAAATTCACCCTGAGTTTGGATTTGCATATCTTTAAATGCATCGGCATCTAGATAGCTTGAATGCGGATCAAGGCCGGATACCATGCCTTTGATGGCTTCAGTAATCAGTTTTTTATCTTCAACGGGCTCAACATAGCTTTGCTTAATCAAGCCAAACACCGTTGAAAATGCGCGCAGCTCTTCAACGGGTAGTGGATTACCGCCGGCATCTTTATCGGCGACGGCATTAAAGGAAAGGCTGAGGGCAACGCCCAGACCTGCGCCTGCCAGTAGCAAGGCGATCTTTTGGAGCTTTGGTTTTTTGCTGCTCGAGGACATCCGCGTTTTCCTGTTATAGGCTTACTGACATGGGTTTAGACCGTACAATTTATGTTTTTTTTGATACTTTTTTCCACGAAAAGCACCTAATGACCTTAGGCGCGGCGCACTCTCGTGGTTTGATTGGAATGCTCTATTAGGTATAGCAAATAATTTCTGGGCCAATCGCTTTGCAAATGATGCGGGCAAAGCCTCTTTGCTTATTGTTTATCAGCCAGCCCACGCTAGTGGATCAACGGGGCGGCCATTTTGTCTGAGTTCAAAGTATAAGCCGGAATCTGCCATTCCACCGCTGTTACCGCTGGTGGCAATGCTGTCTCCTGCCTTAATCGTATCACCTACTTGCTTAAGAATGCTCTCATTCGCGGCGTAAATACTCATATATCCACCGCCGTGATCCACAATCAGCATATTGCCAAAGCCACGTAGCCATTCGGCAAACACCACACGCCCGCTGGCAACGGCCTTTACGCTCTGGCCGGAAGCGGCACGGATAAACACGCCTTTCCATTGCCCACCTTCACCACGCGCGGTGCCAAAGCGGCCCATAATTTCGCCCTTAATTGGCAATCTTAGCTTGCCTTTGAGTGAGGCAAAGGCTTGCCCCGCTTGGCTGGCATCGGGTAAAGCGCTGTTCAATGTGGGGGCTGGTTCTGGTTCGGCTTTGGGCGCGGGTTTACCTGCGGCTTTTGCCTTGGCCTGTGCGGCGGCGTTTCTGGCTGCGCGCTCTTTTGCTTTCTTTTCTGCCAGCTGTTTGGCTGCCGCGGCTTGTTTGGCGCGTTCTAGCTCTTGGCGTTTAATAATCGCGTTTAATTTGTCGACTAGGCCGGTCAGGCGTTTTTCATCGGCAGCGAGTTTTTGGATTTGATTCCGTTGACTACTGATTTCTTGTGACAGGCTATTCACAATTTGTTTTTTTTCTTGCTGCTCAGAAACCAGCACTTCTTTTTGCTGTTTTTTACGCTGGGCGAGTTGCTGTAAGGCTTCGTTTTTTTGGCGAATTTCTTCGGATAGCTGGGATAGCTCGGCAAGCTGCGCTTCTAGTTTATTGGCCAATTGCAGCTGAGAGCGGCTGATATAGCGGTAATAGGTGAGCTCGCGGCTGACTTGATTGGGGTCTTGCTGGTTGAGTAGCAAGCGCCAAGCTTCAATTTGCCCAGCTTTGTAGCGTGTTTTAAGGATTTTACCCAGCCTAACTTGGCTGGCTTGAATGCCACTGCGGGTATGGCTGATATCGTTTTCTAAGCGCTTAATTTCGGCGGTACTTAAGGCTTGTTCTGCTTGCATGCTGTTTAGCACGCGGTTGGCGTCAGAAATGGCTGTTTCTGAATCTTTTAAAGCGTCTGTGGCTTCGCTTCGGTGGGATTCGTTAACAGCCAGATCTTTTTTAAGCTCTTGCAGTTGACCGCGTAAGTCTTTTAGCTCGGCCTGCTTGGCCTGTGATTCTTGCTGCGGAGCGGCGGGGGTAGCAGGTGCAGCCAGTGCACCGCTTGTAAGCAATAAAAGAAATAGCGGTCTAAGCAATTTAGAAATTCACCAATGATTTACCCGTCATTTCTTCGGGCTGATTAAGGCCCATCAAGGCCAACATGGTTGGGGCAATATCACGTAAAGCGCCGCTACCACGGGCCGCCATGGTTGCTGGGCGGCCGATATACACAAAAGGAACTTGATCCGTGGTGTGCTGGGTATGCGGCTGATGTGCGGTGTGGTCATACATCAATTCACAATTACCATGATCGGCAGTGATGAGGATTTCTCCTCCCGCTGCAAGCATGGCGTCAACACATTGTGCAACACTCTGGTCTAAAGCTTCAACTGCTTTAACGGCTGCGTCAAAAATACCTGAGTGGCCCACCATATCGCCATTGGCATAGTTACAGATAATGACTGCGTATTGCTTGGATTCGATGGCAGCCACAATTTGCCGAGTGACTTCTGGCGCGCTCATTTCTGGCTGCAAATCATAAGTAGCCACTTTAGGGGATGGCACTAAGATACGGTCTTCGCCAGCAAATTCGTTTTCTTCGCCGCCCGAGAAAAAGTAAGTCACGTGCGGGTATTTTTCGGTTTCGGCGATGCGTAGTTGTTTTAAGCCTTGAGCTGCTACATATTCACCAAAGCTATTTTTTACTTTTGGCTTATCGTAGGCTACCAGTAGGCTTGGATAGGCTGAGCCGTAGTTGGTTGCGGTGCTAAATGAGGCAAATTTAGGCTGACGCGCTTTAAAACCATCAAAGCTGGCATCGGTAAGTGCGGTGGTGATTTGGCGGGCACGGTCGGCGCGAAAATTCATAAAGATCACTACATCACCGTCTTGCATCGATGATTTTTCGCCAATGGCGGTTGCTGAGATAAATTCATCGTTTTCATTGCGCGCATAACCTGCTGCCAGTGCATCTGCTGCTGTGGCGGCATGAAACAGCCCTTCGCCTTCAACCATCACCTTGTAGGCGGGCTCTATGCGCTCCCAACGCTTGTCTCTATCCATTGCCCAGTAGCGGCCAGTAACAGAAACAATACGTGCTGCGGGATGGGCATCGCACACGGCTTGCAATTTGGCTAGGTAGATTGCGGCGCTGCGTGGAGGAGTATCACGGCCATCAAGGAAGGCATGCACATGGATGTGGGCGACGCCCGCATCGCTAGCAGCAGCAATCAAGGCATTTACATGGGCTTCGTGGCAATGTACGCCACCATCAGAAATCAAGCCTAGGATATGTAATGTTTTGCTATTGTTTTTAGCTTGTAAAATGGCAGCAGCAAATACAGGGTTTTGACCAATGGAGCCATCCGCAACGTCACAATCAATGCGGCTGATGTCTTGTTGCAGCACGCGCCCTGCGCCAATATTTAGATGGCCTACTTCAGAGTTACCAAATTGACCCTTAGGCAGGCCAACGTATTCTTCTGATGCGTTAATTGTGGTCCACGGGTAAGTGGCAAATAAACGATCTAAATGAGGCTTGTTGGCGGCGGCAATGGCGTTATCCGTTGTCTCTTCACGGTAACCGAAGCCGTCTAGAATCAGTAACAACACAGGTTTGACGTTTTGGCTCATATTAGAATTTATCCCTATGATGTTTGCTTACGCAGGTTTGTTAAGCAAACAATTTTTAAATATCACTAGTATTCTAACCCATTGCATAATAGCCTCTATGACGTTTGGCAATATTTCTACCCTAATCAGCAATATATAATTAGAATATCCCCCTAAACCTTTTATTCTTAGATAGTGATTATGGCCAATTCCATTGAGCATATGGACGACACCCACATTGATCAGGCTTCGCGTGCAATGAAAGCGATGTCGCACCCGCTACGCTTAAAAATTCTCTGCGTTTTAGGGGATAAAGAAGTCAGCGTGCAAGATATTGTGGAGCAAGTGGGCACCACACAATCGAATATTTCCCAGCATCTGGCTTTGATGCGGGAAAAAGGTGTGTTGCGTACACGCAAAGATGCTAATCGGGTTTTTTACCGTGTTGGTGATTTGCGTACTCTTGAAGTGATTGTGATGCTTCGAAATGTATTTTGCGGCTTTTAGCCGTTTACATCGCGTACAAGGTACGCGATGTTGCACCTATATAAATTACAATTATTTACTTAATTCTTTTAAGTAGCCCTCTAGCTTTTCCTTTTTGATCCGTCCTAATTCAATTGCGATGCGCTCTCCTTTTGCATTGTAAATTGCGGTAAAGGGCAATCCGCCAAGTTGATTACCTTCTTTTCGCATCAGCTCCATTGCATTGGCGTCACCAATTAATATTGGATAATTAATTCCATATTGCTTGGAAAAAACACTGACGTCTTTTACATCATCAATGGCAATGCCAACAAATTGCACTTTTCCGGCATATTTTTTTTGTAAGGCAATAAACTCTGGAATCTCTTCACGGCATGGGCTGCACCACGTTGCCCAATAGTTCATGATGACGGGTTTGCCTTTCCATTGTGAAAAAGATTGAGATTTGTTCTGTAAATCAGGGAGTTGGGCTGAGAATATCCCATCAGCCTGCGCTAAAACACTGATAAAACTAAATGCAATCAGCCAGTATTTCATTGTGCTTCCTCTTTAACGCGTTTTAATGTGGCTTTAAATGCTGCTGGGTTTTGGTAGCCAATAACACGCTCATTTAAAAACAGCCCATGATTGCCGGTAAATAAAATAGCAGGTGGGCCAAACAGTTTAAAGCGTTTTAAGAGTGCTTGGTCTGATGCATTATTTCGAGTCACATCGGCACGTAGTAATACCATATTAGATAGCGTGGCTTGAATTTCTGGATCGCTGAGTGTATCGCGCTCAAATTCTTTGCAAGCAATACACCAATCGGCATAAAAATCTAATACAACTATTTTGCCATTGGCTTTGGCAATAGAGCGATCTAATTCTGCTACTGAGCGAATGGCCGTAAATTGCGGCCCTGTTGCTGCGCCTGTTTTCTCCCATAATGGCCGCGCCACCCATACCGCCATGGCCAGCAATAAGATCCCGAAGACTATTTTAATCCCCTGCATGGCCTTGTCCGGTAGCTTGGGTAAGACGCTGCCTCCAAAAACGCCGATGGCAAGTAAAGGCAGGCCTAGGCCAAGCGCCAGCATATATAGAGCGCTACCACCCAGCAGCAGATCCCCCGTTTGGCCTAAATAAGCCAAGGCTGCAGCCAGCGGCGGGGCGATGCAAGGCCCAACAATCAGAGCAGAAAGCGCACCCATCGCAAATACCGAGGTAAATTGACCACCCGGTAGGCGATTGGCCCATTGATTCATTTTGCTTTGGATACCACCGGATAATTGCAGATCAAATAGCCCAAACATAGCCAGCGCCATCAAAACAAAAAACATGGAGAATATTGCAATAACAAAAGGTTGTTGTAAGACTACAACAAGCAAGGTGCCGGTTGCGGCGGCTGCAATGCCGATTAAGGTGTAGCTCAATGCCAAACCTTGCACATAGGCAAGGGTTAGCCCCAACGCGCGCATTTTGCCCTGCTGACCGTTACCTAAAACAATGCCAGAGACAATAGGAATCAAGGGATACATGCAGGAGGTGAGTGCTAAGCCCAGCCCCGCTAAAAAGAATATGCCGAGGGTGGCTAGGAATCCGCCGCTGAAAAAAACATCGGCCCCGCTGGGGCCGATTGCTGCGGGGGGGCTGCTCTTGCCAAAAAGCTGGTCTAGTGCGTCTTTGGGCTTGTCACCTATTTTAAGTTGCTGGGTTTGCGGTGGGTAACACACGCCTACTTCAGCACAGCCTTGGAATTTAGCGTTAATGGCCGCATCTAAAGGAATAGGAACGGTAGATTTGAGCCGCACAGCGGTATCGTGCTTGTAAACTTGTACCTTGCCAAAGCTGGGGTCGTTTTTTTCTGTACCAAGCGGAAACTCAGCCGTGAGCGGTGGATTGGCCTTAAAGCTAATGCGATCCCGATAAAGGTAGTAGCCTGGCGCTACTTTAAAACGGACTTCCAATGTGTGGTCATCAATCTGTACCATGTAAGCTTGGAAGGCTTTTTCTGGGGGCAGTAAGTCGTCTGCTGCGTTAGCGGAGCCGATCAGCAAGAAAAAGCAAAGTAGTCGAAATAGCGTGATCATTCGGCGGCTTCCTTTGGCCCAACAGAGTCTTGTACCCAGTTGAGATAGGCGGGTAGGCCAGCAGCGGGGCTTAGAGCGATAATTTCGGCTACATCATAAGGGTGATGCGCGGCTAACCAAGCTTCTAAAGCAGGGTAGGCGGTTTGGGTCGTTTTAATCAAGAGGGGAACTTCCCTTGTGGATTCGATTCTTTCATTCCATAGGTAGGTAGATTGCACGGGGGCCAATTGGTTCACACAGGCCGCAAGGCGCGCTGCTACAACACCGCTGGCTAAACGATTTGCTACATCTTCGTCTGGGCAATTGCACAGTACGATCAAAATATTATTTGGAGTTGTCATGCCTTACCTGCTGTTATTACTATTTGTAGCCTACCCGATTGCTGAAATTATCACGATCGTTTTACTGGCAAAAGCGATCGGTACTTTTTGGGTGGTGCTGTGGTTGATTGTGGCGTTTTTTAGCGGTGGCCTGATGCTACGCCATCATAAACTGGCCGTGGGTGCCGCGCTTTTTAATGATGTGCGCTCTGGGCGCTTAAGGCTGAGCAGCTTATTTGCCGTTGCTCGTTATTATATTGCTGCGGTACTGCTGCTGTTGCCGGGCATTTTGGGCGACGTGGTGGCGCTTGTATTACTGTTGCCTTGGGGCTATTTGGTGGGCAATAAGGCCGCCGTTACGCCAGCTTCAGCAGATAGCGATGTCATTGATGGTGAGTACCGCCAAGTTAAACCCGATGTGGATCGCTTGAAAGGCTAATTCCTTACCAAACCTTGAGTTATAGAGAAAAAAGAGAGCACAGAGCCGTACAGAGAAAACGATGAATTTCAATGTTTTTGCTCTGTGCGGCTCTGTGCTCTTTGTGGCTTAGGAATTGGAGCTCTCACGCAGAGCTAGTCGCTTTTTACTTCAGCATAATCATGCTTACGCCTTGCAAAATAATTTGCTCTAAGCTGGGCACTAGTACATTCAGCACCAGTTGAATGCCCAAAATCAGCACCAGAGGGGTGATATCCACGCCACCAATTGGTGGAATAAAGCGGTGCAGTGGGCGCAGGAAAGGTGCGGTGAGCGCGGTTAAAATCGGCATCAGCGGGTTATAAGGCGCTAGCCAAGACATCAGCGCTTGGCCAATAACGGTGGCAAACAGCAGGTAAAGCGACATTTTGCAGATTTCTAATAGGGCAGCAAGGGCCAAAGAAAATAGTGAAAATGGCGCAGTAAAATCAAAGGGCCAAGGTGATAGGGCAAGCAAAGTGGCATGCATAAGCAGCGCCACTAGCCATGCCAGTACTAAGCTGGCGCTGTCTAGCCCACGAAACGGCGGCAAAATACGCCGCACCGGAATAACGGCCCAGTTGGTGAGTGATAGTACAAACTGGGTTAGCGGATGCTTAAAAGGAATCCGCGCGGCTTGTAAAAAAAACCTAGCTAAGAGCAGTAGTAGAAAAAATTCGCACAGATTGCGAATTAAAAAATTGAGCGTGTTAGTTAGCATTAGGATTCATCTCCTAATTGCTGTGAGCGCGCTGCCGCCGCTGCCGCTGCCGCAATAATGCTAGTGCGCACTTGGCTAGCCTCTAGCGTATTAATCGCCTGCTCGGTAGTGCCACCTTTGGAAGTCACTTTTTTACGCAAAGTGGCGGCATCGTCTTCACTTTGTAAGGCCAGCTTTACTGCGCCCTCAAATGTTTTGTAAGCTAATTTACGGGCCACATCAGATGTAAAGCCTTGTGCCTGTGCAGCGGCTTGTAAGGCTTCCATAAAGTAGAAAACATAAGCTGGGCCAGAACCAGAAATGGCGGTAATGCCATCAATTTCACTCTCACTCTCTACCCATACCATCTCACCAATCGCGGCCAGCATGCGCTCGGTTAAAGCTCGATCAGCGGGTGTGACATCACTCGTGGCATAAGCCCCAGACATGCCTGCTTGCACTAGCGCTGGGGTATTGGGCATAACTCGCACAATCCGTGGGTAAGCATCTAGCCATTTGGCCAGCGTATCGGCGCGAACGCCAGCTGCAATCGAGATCACCAAAGCACCATTGATTTGCGAGCTAAGTGATTGCGCCACGGCTTTTAATTGCTGAGGTTTTACGGCAAATAAAATCACATCACTAGGCAAAAGAGGCTGGTCTGGGTTGCTACATTCAATGGCATAAGTACGATTAAGGTGTTCGCGCTGTTCTTCACTGGGCTCGACCACATGAATTTGATTGGCGCTAAAGCCCTGTTTAAGCATGCCACCGATCATGGCGATGGCCATATTTCCGCCACCGATAAAAGTGATTTTCATAAGTATCCTTAAGGTGAAACGAACGCATCATTCCCCTTTTTAATTTGAGGGCGTGTCGCTCGGTTTCGTAACGCGGGAGCCGAACAAGGCGGTTCCTACCCGCACTAGCGTTGAACCTTCGCTAATGGCGATTTCTAAATCGCTCGACATGCCCATTGATAAAACATCCAATGCAATATCGTGGCTCATTAGCTGGTTTTGCACGTCACGAAGTATCTTAAATTGTGAAGCTAAATGCTCCGCATCGCGGCTCGCTTCGGGTATACACATTAATCCGCGTAATTTTATACGGGGAAGTTGGCAGATTTTGCTTGCCAGCTCTAAACATTCATTAGGACTAATGCCTGATTTAGAGGCCTCACCCGATACATTAATTTGTATACAGACATTAAGATCGGGCAGATGTTCCGGTCGCTGTGCAGAAAGACGCTCAACCACCTTTAAACGATCGATGGAATGCACCCAATGCGCCAACTCTGCCACAGATCGGCTTTTATTGCTCTGTAGCGGCCCGATAAAATGCCAAACTAGTTCTTTACAGTCGCTTAAAGCTGCGTGTTTCTCTACAAGCTCTTGTACATAATTTTCGCCAAAGTTCCGCTGGCCACTTAAATAAAGTTCTCTTATATCGGAACTTGGAAATGTCTTACTAACGGCAAGCAGCACTACATCGCTGCTTTCTCTATGATTTCTTAAGCAGGCATCGGCAATGCGCTCTTGCACACCTTGCCATGCTGTAAATATCGTTGCCATAATGGGCTCTCAACTCGAAATATTGCTGGCTAGTTAAATGAGCCACTCACCATATCGGTAGATATAAGTGGTTTAAACATGGCCGTCTTAGGCTGTATGGGGCCAATATATAGCAGGCGTTTGAACATTATTACGCAAAAATTTGTTTCACTTCTACTATGTGGACAGGATTAGACAATGGAAATCTCCGAATTATTAGCTTTCACCGTGAAAAACAAGGCATCAGACTTACATCTATCATCTGGATTGCCTCCCATGATTCGCGTTGACGGGGATATTCGTCGCATTAATACGCCGGCACTGTCGCACAAAGACGTACACGATATGGTGTACGACATCATGAACGACGGCCAGCGCAAGATTTACGAAGACACCTTGGAATGCGATTTTTCTTTTGAAATACCACGTTTAGCGCGTTTTCGGGTGAATGCCTTTGTGCAAAACCGTGGGGCAAGTGCGGTATTTCGGGTGATTCCATCCGATATTAAAACGCTAGAAGAACTAGGTTGCCCGCGTATTTTCCAAGATATCGCAGAAACACCACGCGGCTTGGTGCTGGTAACTGGCCCTACGGGCTCGGGTAAATCCACCACGCTGGCGGCAATGATTAACTATATCAATGCCAATGAATATGGGCATATCTTAACCGTGGAAGACCCGATTGAGTTTGTCCATACCTCGCAAAAATGCCTGATTAACCAGCGTGAAGTTGGGCCGCATACCATGAGCTTTTCTAATGCTCTGCGCTCGGCGCTGCGTGAAGATCCTGACGTAATTCTGGTGGGGGAAATGCGCGATCTAGAAACGATTCGCCTCGCACTGACTGCCGCTGAAACCGGTCACTTGGTGTTTGGTACGCTGCATACCTCTTCAGCTGCTAAAACGATTGATCGGGTGGTCGATGTGTTTCCAGCAGCAGAAAAAGAAATGGTTCGCTCTATGTTATCTGAATCATTAAGAGCGGTTATTTCGCAAACACTGTTAAAAAAGAAAGAAGGGGGCCGTGTAGCGGCGCATGAAGTCATGATTGGCGTGCCAGCGATTCGAAATTTGATTCGTGAAAATAAAATTGCTCAGATGTATTCAGCAATTCAAACGGGGCAGCAGTTTGGTATGCAGACATTAGACCAGTGTTTACAAGGCTTATTGCAGCGCAATATTATTTCTTTGCCCGAGGCACGAATGAAAGCGGCAATTCCAGACAATTTTAGAGGCTAAGCCCGTATGGAGAAAATGCCAGTAATCAGCGCTCCCCTAGTGATTTAGCTGAAGGCTGGCATTTATATCAAATAGCCTTAGGCTAGCAGCGCAATTTAAGTTTATTAGGATTATCTTAAATTTTAAGCAGTAATGAGCGTGATTAAATTTATTATTACATTCGACTGTCTACATTAAAGTTTGTTGCTTAATTGGTAGGTAAGGTATTATCGCAGCATATCAAAAGTATATTTACAAGCTGCTGTTGGTACTAGGCAATTAAAACAAGCTCATCGCGGAAAAAGAATAATGGAAAAAGAACAAGCCGCAAAGTTTATGCATGACCTATTGCGGCATATGCGTGGCAAAGGGGCGTCGGATTTATTTATCACTGCTGATTTCCCTCCTGCCATGAAAATTGATGGCAAAGTGACGCCGGTTTCAAATCAAATTCTTTCTGCACAGCACAGCAAAGAATTAGCGCGGGCGATTATGAATGATCGCCAAGCAGAAGATTTTGAAGCGACTAAAGAATGTAATTTTGCGATTAGCCCTGGTCAGCTTGGGCGCTTTCGGGTCAATGCTTTTATGCAGCAAGGCCATGTAGGCATGGTGCTGCGTACGATTAATTCTGAAATTCCTTCACTGGCTGAGCTAGGCTTACCGCCAGTTTTATGCGATATCGCCATGGCCAAACGTGGCTTGGTGATTTTTGTAGGCGGCACGGGCTCGGGTAAATCCACGTCACTGGCGGCAATGATTGGGCACCGTAATGAGCATGGTTATGATCACATTATTACTATTGAAGACCCGATTGAATACGTACACGCGCATAAAAATTGCATTGTGACTCAGCGTGAAGTAGGCGTTGATACGGATTCATGGCAGGCTGCACTGAAAAATACCTTACGCCAAGCCCCAGATGTGATCTTGATCGGTGAAATTCGCGACCGTGAAACCATGGATTACGCGATTGCTTTTTCTGAAACCGGCCACCTTTGTATGGCAACCTTGCACGCCAATTCGGCCAATCAAGCACTGGATCGGATTATCAACTTCTTTCCAGAAGAACGCCGTCAGCAGTTGTTGATGGATTTATCGCTCAATCTACGCTCCTTTGTTTCGCAGCGCCTAGTGCCACATCGCTCGGGTAAAGGGCGCGTGGCGGCGGTGGAAGTGATGCTGAATAGCCCTTTGATCTCTGAGCTGATTTTTAAGGGCGAAGTGCACGAAATCAAAGAAATTATGAAAAAATCACGTGAGTTAGGTATGCAAACCTTTGATCAGGCTTTATTTGATCATTATGAGGCCGGCAAAATTACTTACGAAGATGCCTTACGCAATGCTGATTCGGTGAATGATTTACGTCTAAGTATTAAATTACAGGGCGCAGAGGCCAAGCATACGGATGTACTTTCTGGCCTTGATCACCTCGATATTGTTTAAAGTGCCTATGCGACTTAATCGATATTTACTACTGGCTAGTGTGTTGCTCCAACCTGCCTATGCAGCAGTCTTGGGTGACTTGCAAGTTCGCTCGGCGCTGGGTGAGCGTTTTAATGCCAGAATAAATGTCGTTGCAAATGATGGGGATGAATTAGATAGCCATTGTTTTCGGCTAGTTGCAACTCAGGATGAGAATGTAGCCCATCTACGGGCGCATTTATCTTTTGAAGCCAATGAAACGGGTGGCCAATTAGTATTGCGAGGGGATGAGCCCTTGCAAGAGCCCTTGGTCAATTTTTCGATTCGGCTACGGTGCGCAAGTGAAAAAAGCGCCATTTTTCAACGTGATTACAATGTCTTGCTCGATCCACGCGAGTATAAGTCTAAGCGCAGCATAGAAGTAGCGGTGGCTTTGCCCACTATTCGTAGGCAGCTACCTGCTTTTGCAGGAATATGGCAAAGTCAGGAAGGGGATTCCGTAGAGCGCATTGCGCGGGCTTATTTCCCTCAAGATCGCGCCAAAAAAGCCCGCATGGTGGATGAGATTTACCGGCTGAATCCAGATCTTGCCCAAAATACCAATGCTAGATTGCCTATCAATACCAATATCAAACTACCTGATCGTAATAGCGTATTGGCCAATGTGGCCGTTAGCCCTGAGGTGGCCCCTGCAAAAACGAGCCCTTCGCTCGCCTTAGCCCCACAGCTTGCTAGAGATTCATTACAAATTGCTGTTCCACCTGCACTGCTTGCAAGCAGCGCAGGCTTTCATCTGCGTATGTCTGACTCTATTCTTGGGGCCGCTCGTAAATCTCAACTCAGCCCAGAAGAGAGCTTGCTTGCGCGTGAGCGTTTGCAGATTCTAGAGGCCGATGATCAAACGGCGCAGCTACTGCAATATAAATATCAAATCACTCAGCTTGAAAAGCAACTGGCCTCCTTACAAGATGGGCATGCTTCAGCTTCAGACGTTGGTGTGGAAGCTTTGTCTCACCAAGAGGAGCGCAGCTGGCCTAGCCCATGGTGGCTGCTACTCTTGCTACTGCCGGTAATGTGGTGGCGTTTCCCGCGTCGCCAAATGAATAACGATTTAGATGCGTTTCCGCTTGGGCAAAGTACTTTTGCATCCATCGCTACGCCTGTAGCGATGTCTGATCGATTAAGAGAGGTCGTGCCTAGCCGTAATCAGGTGATGGGTATGGTCAATAATTTTTCTCAGGCGGCTTCTGATTGGAGCCGCGATGATATGGATGTGGTGCAGCCTAAAAATGTCTCGGAAGAAGCGCAGATGTTGCTGGATCACGGCCTGATTACTCAGGCAATTAATTTATTGATCAGTGAAGTTGAGCAATACCCGAGCTCACTGGCGCTATGGATGAAGCTGTTTGATATTTACGTTAGCCAAGGGATGCGGCAAGATTTTCAAAACCGAGCGGTTGGTTTTAGGTTGCAGTTTTCTAGTGATAGCCTGTGGCAGCAGGTACAAAGCTTAGGGCGTAGTATTGATGAAGATAATCCGCTTTATCTTTCTTTAGACGAAAAATTAAATCTACCTTTGGCATTGGATAAAGAAGCGGCACAAAATCGTGAGACGAGTGCTATCGAGCTGAGTGAGTTACCGCGTGATACCGCTTTCGCGTTTGCAACGGGCCCTTGGGATAATGAGCTAGACCAGCAATTTACATTGGATACTTTAGACATCCCCGCGCTAAAGGAAATTAGCTTTCCAGTAGAATTGCCACGGATCAATTTGGATGACTTCTTAAGTAGCGATCCCGCCTTGCAAACGGTGATTGGGCATTTAGAGCTGGAGAATATTCAGGCTGCTTGTAATGAGCTAGAGCAGCTGCTTTATCGAGGAACGATGGAGCAGCGCCAACTTGCCGTGAAGTGGCTGGATATTTTGATCCCTCTACAAATGTAATGGCCTTGGCTAGGGTATTCATACTGACCTGATGATGTTTCTTGCTCAGCCTATGTAAATAGATTTTTTAGACCCGTACTCTATTTTTGTAGGACGGGTGCAACCCAATCCTATCAACTTAGACACACCATGTAGGGTGGGCAAGGCGGTTTATCTTGCCCACGCGGATACGCGGCGTGGGCAAAGAACGCGCCCACCCTACGATGTTTTAAATGCTTGCAATAGTGCAATCCAAGCTGAAGCCTGTGTAACAATTAAAACATTTCCCTTAAGTTGATAGGATTGGGGTTGCAGGCCCATATGCGCTAAAAAAGTGATATAGAACCTTAATACCCTGATTTTTTTGCTTAGCGCCAGCAAACCAATTTATTGGCGTTGAATGCCGTTGACGCGGCAAGAGCGAGCAAGGGCTTGGTTTTGCTGAGGTGCCCGCTTTTATGCAACATAGCCATGATGTAAAGATCGCCTCATTCATTGATAGGTGGTTAAAATATCTAATACAGTTACCATCAAGATGTCATTGAGAAAAGCTATCATCAAGATGAACTTTGTTGATTGGACAAAGTCGAATGTATTAGCCCAAAATACCTGTGGTTATTTTTTAGTCTTAAATAAAGGAGCATCAACATGGCCGTACTCGTTGGTAAAAGCGCACCAGATTTCACAGCAGCAGCCGTTTTAGGTAATGGCGAGATCGTAGATAGCTACAACTTTAAGGCAGCCACTGCCGGCAAATACGCCGTGGTGTTCTTCTATCCTCTAGATTTCACTTTTGTTTGCCCATCTGAGCTGATTGCGTTTGATCACCGTCTGGAAGAATTCAAAGCCCGTAATGTTGAAGTGATTGGCGTGTCGATCGACAGCCAGTTTACTCATGCTGCATGGCGCAATACCCCAGTAGAAAAAGGCGGCATTGGCCAAGTTGGCTACACCTTGGTTGCGGATACTAAGCATTTAATCTGCCAGGCTTACGATGTTGAGCTGGCAGCAGAAGGCGTTGCACTGCGCGGCTCTTTCCTGATTGATAAAAATGGCGTTGTACAGCACCAAGTTGTGAACAACTTGCCACTGGGCCGTGATATTAGCGAAATGCTGCGTGTAGTTGATGCGCTGCAATTTACTGAAGAGCACGGTGAAGTTTGCCCAGCAGGCTGGAACAAAGGTAAAGCAGGTATGAAGGCTGACGCTGCTGGCGTTGCTGATTACTTGGCTAAGAATGCTAAAGATCTATAAGCGTATCGCTGACTAGATTAAGTAGATAAAAAAGCCCATTAGCAGCTTGCTAATGGGCTTTTTACTGGGTGAAAGCTTTAATTACTGATTCGATGTAATGACTTCTAAGCGTTGAGCCACATCGCGTACCGAGCTTGCTTGTTGCTCGGATGCATTCGAGATTTCGCTAATTAAATTACGCATCGCACCTACGTCTTGCACAATGCGTGCTAAGGCTTTCTCGGCGCTAACGGCTTTTTCTTCGCCAGCGGTCACGTCTTTTTCGCCTGAATTCATGGTGCCAACAGCACGTTCAATTTCGATTTGAATTGAGTGGATTAGCTCACCAATTTCTGCAGTGGCTTTGGCGGTGCGCTCAGATAATTTGCGCACCTCATCGGCCACTACCGCAAAGCCACGACCGGTGTCCCCCGCGCGGGCGGCTTCAATGGCGGCATTCAGCGCTAGCAGATTGGTTTGGTCGGCAATATCTTTGATCACACCCACAATCACGCCAATTTTATCGGATTGGGTATTAAGCTGACCGATAACGCCGGCGGTGGTGCGCACTAATACCGCTACATCACGCATTCCTTGGACTGCCCCTTCAACCACCACTTGGCCTTCGTTGGCGCTAGAAAAAGCGCTATTTCCCCGATTACTGGCCTCGCTGGTGGTATGGGCAACTTCATCAATGCTGGTGCTGACTTCCTCCATCGTGGAGGCAATGTAAGCCACCTGCTCATGTAGCTGGTTGGCTTTATTGGCGACGTCTTGCTGTAAATTTTCATGCTTAAGTTTGCTGGTGATATCTTCCCAGCAGGCAAGGTAGCATTTTACCTTGCTAGGATCTGTGGCATCCCAAATGGGGAAAGCTTTGGTACGCAAGGTGATGCTACCCAGTGGAATATCAGCCACATGGGTGGCATTACGCGCGCCTGTCCCTAGTTTTTCTAAAATACGTCGTACACGATCAGGGTCATGGTGAAAACGATGGATAGAGCCACCTTGTGCTGCAGTAGGGTCTGCGCCGCGTAAAACTTGGGTCATTTCTTGGCGATATTGCTCAAAGACATTTTTTGCGGTTTGGTTGACATAAAAAACATTGTTTTCATGGCTGGTATCACAGAGCAGGACCATATTGTCTACATGATCTAGTACTGCGCGCATCGTATCTAGTTGAGCATCGGCGGTATTCTTTGATTCTGTCTTTTGAGTAAAGCCAAACATAAGGTGATCCCCTAGAAAACAGGATTAAAAGCAAAGTGACTGTCCTCTTTATAGAATGGCTAGGCTCAAAATCAATCCATTATTATTGAAATAAGCTTCTGTTTTTATAAATAAAATGAGGGCCTTATTGCAAAGTAAAAACCTGCAATAAGGCCCCTTCATAAGTACCGACAGAGTAAAAAGTATGAATGACTAATCGTTAGTTACTTGATGCTTAATTGGCAGGATTAGGGCTTTGTTTGTGAATGGCCTCTATGGCGGCATCTAGCTCTGGGGTAATCAATACATCTAAGCTAGCTATGTTTTCTTTTAACTGGGCCATGGTGGTGGCGCCAATAATATTACTAGCAACGTACCAACGGCTGCTTACCCACGCTAAGGCCATTTGGGCAGGGGATAGGCCGTGGTCTCTGGCGAGCTGTACATAGGCTGCAATAGCAGGGGGAACGGCGGGTTTTAAATAGCGTGCACCAAAATTGCTATAGCGCGTCATCCGGCCTGCAGCTTGTGGGTTATCTAAGTATTTGCCCGATAATAAACCAAAGGCCAATGGGCTATATGCAAGCAGGCCGACGTTTTCTCGATGGCAGGTTTCAACCAGCCCATTTTCAAAATTACGATTAATTAAATTAAATACATTTTGAATTGAGGCAATACGTGGCAGCGATTGCGCTTTAGCCACGCGGTTGGCTTCCATTACGCCCCAAGGGGTTTCATTGGATAGGCCGATATGGCGAACCTTACCCGCTATGACTAGCTCATTTAAGGCGGCTAATTGCTCTGCAAAATCAGGGGTGTGATCTGGCTCTTGGCTAGGGTCGTAATAGCTTTGGCCAAACATCGGTACATGGCGGGCGGGCCAGTGTAGCTGGTATAGGTCTAGATAATCGGTGCGCAGGCGCTTGAGGCTGGCATCGCATGCGCTAATAATCTGTTCTCGATTAAGCTTAGGCCCGCCGCGTATCCAATCCATGCCACGGTTTGGGCCAGAAATCTTGCTCGCCAAAATGATCTTATCGCGGCTTTGCGTGGCCAGCCACGTGCCTACATAGCTTTCGGTTAGCCCTTGAGTTTCTGCTTTGCCTGGCACGGGATACATCTCGGCCGTATCAATAAAATTAATGCCTGCTGCTTGTGCGTAGTCGAGCTGCTCATGCGCTTCGGCCTCGCTATTTTGCTCACCAAAGGTCATGGTGCCAAGGCAGAGGGTGGAGATGTTTAAATCAGTACCGGCTAAGAGGCGGTATTTCATCGGGCTAATCCTTTACAAGCAGGAGGATGCAAAGACGCGGTGTTCACAAAACTATCATATAGCGAGTAGAGGCGCTGCTTGCTGCGCCTTGAACAGGGCACGGCAAGCAGCGCCCCTACATGGCTATCGTGATCGCGGTACGGATGAGTGGTTTTTGTGGATGAAATAATCAATTATTTAACAGGGCTAACTCGATAGCCTTGTTGGCGCAGGCTTTGGATTAGGCCCATTTTACCTGGTAGGTGGAGTGCGCCTACGGCAATAAACGCGTTACCGTCTTTTAGCTTATCCGCTAGGCGCTCTGCCATTCGTGGGTTGCGCGCTTCCAGTAATTGAAAGCGCCATTGCTTATACCAAGCTTGATCTGCCATTTTGATATCGTCTTGCTCGGCAAAGGCGGCCAGGCCATTGATATCTTGCTTGAGATACAGATCTAAAATCTGCTGGTAGCTTTGCTGCATAGCCTCTTGTTGATCCAGCACGGTGTAAAGCAGCTCTATTTGCTTTGCTTCTGGAATATTTTCAAACAGGCTGAGTTGCTCATCTAGTGTTTCTAAGCCGGTATATTCTTTTTGCCCTTCGATCGCCATTTTGGCAAACAGCAGATCAAGCGGCATTTGCCCAGATTGTCTAACTGGGGTCATGAGCAGCATGGCTGCGCCCCAAGGCTTGAGTTTGGCTGTAGCAACTTCTGGGTAACCCCGTGCTTCTAGTGCGGGTAAGAGTTTTTGGTAGTGCTCTGTGTCTATTTTTTGCGCTAAAGAAGGCTCTGGCGTCAGCATGCGCTTGCCCATTTCCATCATCATGCCAAAATCTAGGCGAATTTCAGTGACAACATGCTTGGCGTCGCTAAAGGCGGCTTCGGTTTTGGGGCTAAGTTGGGTAACGCGAGGATCGCCAACGTGGGCGGTGCCATACAGCCAAGAATTAGGCGTGCCTTTTTTTTCTATTTTCCACAGCAAGCTATTGCTGTTTTCTACTTTGGCACTTGCGCTGGCTTTATTGGCAGCGGCGCTAACATGGGGGGCGAGGAGGGTGGTGGCGACAGCGACGGCAACAATCAGGGGACGAAATCGAGCAAGCATCCAAGTCTCCAACAGTTTTTATATTTGGAGGTGCAGTATAAAGCGAACTGGATGTTTTCTAAAACAAGGACGTAGCAATTATTCCAAACCAATTAATGTTTTAACTGCATCAACATATTGATCGGCTTGTTGTTTGGCTTTATGTGATTGACGTAATGCCATATTCCAACGTGCAATCGTTTGTTTGTAATTATCAATATTGCAGGCTTGTATCTCTGTAATTAATGAATTGGCCATGAGTCCTAAAAATTGTTTAGCACTTTCTGCCATCAGGTTTTTGGCCTGCTCAAGTAAGAGGGGGTCAATCACGGAAGGGCTAAGGGCTTGGGGGGCGATACTCTGCTCAAGCGATTTTTCTGCAATTGCCGTTTCGATATTGCGCTCGATAATGCGGATATCTTGAATAAACCCGGCTTGTTCTAATTCTGTGAGACTGGGATGAATTTCTAAACCAATTAATAGCGCAGCGAGCACGCTGCTGGATTTAGCCCCGTCAATTAAAATCAGCAAGCGGCGCATCCGTGCCGAAAGACCAAAACTACGCTCGGCAATTTCTTGTTGGCCCTTGGCAGTTTTCGCATAAATCGTATCGATCAATTGGATAGAAACACTCATGGATCACCCCACCAAGTCATATAGGAGCGGAGCTTAACAGCTTGATATTACAGAAATTAGAAACGGCTTATTTATAATGCATATTGTTGGTGTGTTGCCCATATCAAGAAAATGGCTGATCTAAAAACTAAGGGGCGCTGCCTGCAACGCCCCTTAGGGAAACACTAATTTATTCAGTTTTGTTATTCTTGTGCTGGCGAGAATCCAGTATTTACGCTGGATTCTCGATAAAAAAATTCAAGGACGACAATTTAATCAGCGTTTCTTTAGTTGCTTGTAAAATTACTGGAAATTTACCGTTTTTATAGCTTAAACCGACCCACAATCGTTTGTAAATTAGCTGCAAGGCTAGATAAATCACTGAGGGTGGTGCGTGTGTTTTTCAGTGCGATATCGGTTTCGGTGACCTGATGGTTAATCTTTTCGGCGACTTGGGCGATTTGCTCGGTGGCCATCGATTGCTCTCGGGTGGCGCTGGAGATTTCAATGATTTTGCCAGATACCGATTGCATTTCAACTTGCATCGCACCAATGCGCTCGGCAATGATTTGCGATAGCGCTTGATTGCCGCAAACCATATCTTTGGTGGCTTGCATTTTACCAACGGCATGATTGGTTTTATCGCTGATAGAGCCAAGCATCTGCTCGATTTCTTCGGTAGCCCTTGCGGTGCGCTCTGCTAGTTTTCTGACTTCATCGGCAACTACGGCAAAGCCTCGGCCTGTTTCGCCAGCTCGGGCCGCTTCAATGGCCGCGTTCAGCGCTAGCAGATTGGTTTGGCCAGCAATGTCCTTGATGGTGACGGTGATGAGGCTAATTTGCTGTGATTGAGTAGATAGATCTTGCATCGTGGTACTGAGCTCGCCCACGGTATTGGCCATTTTATCCGTGTCGTCACGCATGGTTTTAACCGCATCGGCGCTGGCCGTCGCGCCTTTATCGGCTTCTCGCACGGTGCTTTCTACTTGCTGGGTGCTGTCGGCAATATGCGCAATGCTGACGGTGACTTCCTCAATATTGGCAGCGGAGGCAGCTGCCATATCAGCTTGTTTATGTGATTCGTGGGATAACTTTTGTGCCATTTGCTCGATATCGGCCACACCACCACTCAAGCGGCCGGCTTGATCTCGCACCTGATTAACCACCTGGTGTAAATCGCCCATAAACTGATTAAACGCGATCGCGATATGCGATGTTTCATCTCGGCTGCTGCTATCTAAGCGCACAGTAAGATCTGCATTGCCGCTATTCAAGTTTTGCATGGCCAATCTTAAGCGATTCAGCGGGCGGGTCACTAAGTTAGCCAGCCATAGCGATGCCAGCGTAGACAGTAAAATGGCGATCGCGCCTAAGATAACTGATTTGAGCAAAATACTATTTAAGGTTTCTTTTACTGAGGATAGGTTGGCGTCAGCTGCGGCAACAATGGTTTCGCCTTTATTGGTTTTAAAGGGTAAGTAAATGGTGCGAAAGCTACCAAACTTGCTGTCGTATTCGGCAAAGGTACGTTTGTTTTGGGTGAGCGCGGTTTGTAGCTGCTCGTTTACGGTATCTGATGAGGTGAGGTAAACCTCGGCATCGGGTTTGTTTTCTTCTTCTGGGGATAAAGAAGAAAGCACGTAGTGGGCTTTGCCATCTTTCATGGTGTAACCGTAAATAAACGGCAGGCCTAGCTCTTTGCTATAGCGGGTAAGGCGCTCTGATAAGACACGCATCTGGTGTAAATCGGCTTGATCGCGCGGTTTAAGCTCAGAATGAAAGCCTTCACCGAGTACAAAGTGATAACCCGTTGCCGCTGCAACTAGCTGGCTATCAATCGCTTGCAGTGCATGGCTGCGTGCTTGTTGATAACTAAAGTAGGTAAAGAGCGCTACGGTTAGCGTCGTCAGCAAAACCATGACGAACTGAATTTTTCCTTTCAGGGTATAAAGCATTCTCAATCCTCTGTTTACTAGGTTTATTATGATTTTCTAATGAGCCGATGTTATTACAAATGACATGGAGGAGTTGGTCTATCTATTGCAATTTGCGGCTTTGTGGGGATAGACGGTCGTTAATTATTTGAGGTGCAACCACAAAGGTGCAACCCTAGGGATAGTCCTGATTTGTTAGGTGCAACTCTGTCTTAATATGCGAGCTTGATAAAATAACCACGGCATAGACATGGCCAGCACAACACTAGGAATTAAAGTAGACGATGCCTTGCGCGCACGGATTAAAACCGCTGCTCAGCAAATGGATAGAACGCCGCATTGGTTGATTAAGCAATCCATTTTTGCCTATTTGCAGCAGGTTGAGCAGGGTGTTCGTCCGCTGGAGCTGGCGCAAGATGGCGAAGCACTGTCTCTTCCTGATGATAGTGAAGGGATTGAAAGTAATCTACCTTTCCTAGAGCTGGCACAAAGTATTGCGGTGCAAAGTGTTTTGCGTTCAGCCATTACCTCGGCTTACCGCCGCCCAGAGGCAGAATGTCTGCCGGTATTGCTTGAGCAAGCCAAAATGCCGAATACGCAAATGGCAGAGCAAACCCTAGCACTTGCGCATAAATTGGTGGCGGCGCTGCGCGCTAAGCGCACCGGTGGCGGCGTTGAAGGCTTAATCCACGAATTCTCTTTATCTAGCCAAGAAGGCGTGGCACTGATGTGCTTGGCCGAAGCGCTGCTGCGGATTCCTGACCGTGCTACTCGGGATGTGTTGATCCGCGATAAAGTCAGCAAGGGTGATTGGCACGCTCACCTTGGCCAATCGCCTTCATTGTTTGTAAACGCCGCCAGTTGGGGCCTGATGCTGACCGGTAAATTAGTGGCGACCAATAGCGAGGCGGGCTTGTCGGCGGCGCTCACTCGCATGATTGGTAAGGGCGGTGAGCCACTGATCCGCAAGGGCGTCGATATGGCGATGCGCTTGATGGGCGAGCAGTTTGTAACCGGTGAGACCATTGCCGAAGCGTTGGCCAATAGCCGTAAATTTGAAGCGCGTGGCTTTAGATATTCTTACGATATGCTGGGCGAAGCCGCCACCACGGCAGAAGATGCTAAGCGCTATTACGCCGCCTATGAGCAAGCGATTCATGCCATTGGTAAGGCATCCGCTGGTCGTGGTATTTACGAAGGCCCAGGTATTTCGATCAAGTTATCAGCCCTGCACCCACGTTATTCTCGCGCGCAGCAAGACCGCGTAACCGCTGAGCTCTTGCCTAGCGTGATCGCCTTGGCGCGTTTGGCTCGCCGTTACGATATTGGCTTAAATATTGATGCCGAAGAGGCCGATCGCCTAGAAATCTCCCTCGATCTACTCGAAGCCATGTGCTTTGATGAGGAGCTGGCTGGCTGGAATGGGATTGGCTTTGTGATTCAGGCCTATCAAAAACGCGCCCCACATGTCATCGATTATGTGATCGATTTGGCGCGTCGCAGCGGCCATCGCCTGATGATTCGCTTAGTGAAGGGCGCGTATTGGGATAGCGAAATCAAGCGTGCTCAAGTCGATGGCCTAGAAGATTATCCGGTGTATACCCGTAAGGTTTATACCGATGTATCTTACCTAGCCTGCGCTAAAAAACTATTGGCCACGCCAGACGCGGTGTACCCACAGTTTGCTACCCACAATGCCCAAACACTCTCGGCGATTTACCATCTGGCCGGGCAAAATTACTATCCAGGCCAGTATGAGTTCCAATGCCTGCACGGCATGGGCGAGCCTTTGTATGAAGAAGTCACCGCGCGTGAAAAACTAGGCCGCCCTTGCCGCGTGTACGCGCCGGTAGGCAGCCATGAAACGCTCTTGGCTTATTTGGTACGCCGTCTCTTAGAAAACGGTGCTAACAGCTCTTTTGTAAACCGCATCGCCGATGAAAACGTGGCAATTGAAGAGCTGATTGTGGATCCTATCGTACAAGCTCTAGCGGTGATACCCGCCTTTGCCCCGCACGATAAAATCCCCTTACCAAGGTTTTTATTTGGCTTAAATCGACTCAATTCGAGTGGCCTAGATTTATCTAATGAGCATAGATTGGCGTCGCTTTCTGCCGCGCTACTGGCGGGGGCTAATACCGAATGGCTAGCCCTGCCTATGCTTGGGATGACGGCTGAGCCGGATGTAACACGTAAGCAGGCCGTTAAAAATCCTGCAGATCATCAAGATATTGTTGGCCATGTGATTGAAGCGGATGTGGCCGATGTGGCGACCGCCTTTATGCACGCCGCCAATATTGGCCCCATTTGGCAAGCCACCTCAGTGAGCGAGCGCGCTGCTTGCCTCAACCGTGCGGCGCAATTGTTGGAATCAGGAATGCAGCCGCTGTTGGGGCTGATTGTGCGCGAAGCGGGTAAATCCCTGCCTAATGCGATCGCCGAAGTGCGTGAAGCAGTGGATTTCTTGCGCTATTACGCGCAGCAAATCGAGCAAGATTTTGCTAACGATTCGCACCGTCCGCTTGGCCCTATCGTATGTATCAGCCCGTGGAATTTCCCGCTGGCGATCTTCATTGGCCAAGTGGCCGCCGCTTTAGCCGCAGGCAATCCTGTACTGGCTAAGCCTGCCGAGCAAACGCCATTGATTGCCGCCGAAGCCGTGCGTATTTTACGTGCCGCAGGTGTGCCAGCGGGGGCGGTGCAACTGCTGCCAGGGCGTGGTGAAACCGTTGGTAGCGCCTTGATTAGCGACGCGCGTTGTAGCGGGGTGATGTTTACCGGCTCCACTCAAGTTGCACGTTTAATTGCCAGCAATTTAGCCCAGCGTTTAGATAAAGATGGCCGTACTATTCCGCTGATTGCGGAAACCGGCGGGCAGAATTGCATGATCGTCGATTCATCGGCGCTGGCAGAGCAGGTGGTGGGGGACGTACTGATGTCGGCCTTTGATTCGGCTGGCCAACGCTGCTCGGCACTGCGTGTATTGTGCCTGCAAGAAGAAGCTGCTGATCACATCTTGCATATGCTTAAAGGCGCGATGCAAGAGCTGCATATTGGTAATCCAGATTCGCTCAGCGTTGATGTGGGCCCTGTTATTGATGCTGAAGCCCAGCAAAATATTGCTGCGCATATTGCCGCATTTGAGGCGCGTGGTGCTAAAGTGCTGGCGCTGCCCTTACCAGCAGCTTGTCAGCAAGGCACGTTTATCGCGCCAACGCTGATTGAAATCAACAGCCTTACTGAGCTGAAGCAAGAAGTGTTTGGCCCAGTGCTACATGTGATTCGTTATCGCCGCGAAGCATTAGATCAATTGATTGACGATATCAATGGCACAGGTTTTGGCCTGACCTTTGGCGTGCACACACGCATCGACGAAACCATTGCTCATGTGGTTGGCAAGGTGCAAGCAGGTAACGTCTATGTAAACCGTAATGTGATTGGTGCCGTAGTTGGAGTACAACCTTTTGGTGGCGAAGGTTTGTCAGGCACGGGGCCTAAGGCGGGCGGGCCGCTGTATCTGCCACGTTTATTATCACGCCGCCCAGCACAAACCTTGCCTGGTGATCAGGCTGCCTTAGCCCCATTACTGGCTTATCACGATCACTTGCAAGCGAGCCAGCAAACCGAAGCCGCTGCGCGCTGCAGCCGTTATTTAGCGGGATCTGGCCTAGGTGCCAATCTTGATTTGCCAGGCCCAACGGGTGAGCGCAATCGCTATCTGCTGCATCCGCGTGGCCCCGTGCTTTGTATTGCCGCCAGCGAGCAAGGCGCGATTGCGCAATTTGCCGCAGCATTGGCTAGTGGTAATCAAGCGGTCTTTATTGCTCACCCCGTAGCGCAAGCGCTGCAAGATTCCTTGCCGAACACCCTTAAAAGCCGCTTATCTCTTAAATCTACTCTTGAAGAGGCTAGAAATATTGGGGCAGTATTATTTGAGGGGGATAGCGATGCATTAGCTAAGATCAACCGTCAAATCACCGAGTTGGCAGGCCCAATCTTACAAGTGCAAGGTCTATCCAGTGCGGCTTTGGCTGCGGGCGAAGATTTCGATTTAGCCCGCCTCTTGGCAGAGCGCTCTATCAGCGTCAATACTGCAGCAGCAGGCGGTAATGCTAGCTTGATGAGTATTAGCTAAGCACTAAAACCCAACTCTTGAACCACGGAGGACAAAGAGAGCACGGAGCTACACGGAGAAAACCTTGTGAGTAATGATATGTTTTGCAGCACATCACTATTTCTTTGTTTTCCTTCGTGGGCCTCTGTGTCCTCCTTTTGCTCCGTGGCTCAAGGTCTAGGTTTTTTTGATGGATTTTACTGTGTAACTTCTTTAGTAAGCTTTCCCCCAATCGGTGCATAATAAGCCTGTCTGCATTGTTTAGCTGGTGGTTTATGACTTTCCTTCTTTCCCTGCTCGAAACCCGCATTCTTGGTGCGTTGATTGAAAAGCAGATTACTGTTCCTGATACTTACCCCCTCTCGCTTAACTCCCTTGTTTCAGCTTGTAATCAAAAATCTAACCGTGATCCTGTCATGGAGGTGAATGACACCGAGGTGGATGAGGCGCTGGTTCGTTTAAAAGAATTGAAATTGGTGGATGGCTACCATCCCGGTGGGCGAATTGCGCGTTATTCGCAGCATTTTGCCGCTGTGCTACAAATTCCGTCGCAATCGGTGGCAATTTTAGCCGCGCTCATGTTGCGTGGCCCGCAAACGGCAGGTGAGCTGCGTTTAGCCTGCGAGCGTTTACACAAATTCTCAGATATTTCGGCGGTAGAAGGCTTTTTAGAAGAGCTGGCGGAGCGAAGCGCGGGCGGTTTAGTCGTGAAGCTGCCACGCGCACCAAGTGCAAGGGAATGCCGCTGGGCGCACTTGCTATCGGGTGAGCCAGTGATGAATGAGCTGCAGTCCCATACTAAGGGCGCTGTAGATTCGGCATTACAGCTTAAGGTGGATGCTTTAGAGGCTGAGCTGTTGGAATTAAAACAAAAAGTTGCACAGATCTGTGCGGAGCTAGGAATCGAGTAAATTGCTGCATTGCGGTGGCCGTTTGGCTGCCGCATTAAAGTCGCCATCGTTTGGGCCGATGATCTGGGTATACGGTATGCAAATTTTCCACTTGTTGGCACGATGCTTGCATAACCTTTTGATAACACTTGATTATCAGGATGTCTATCATGAGTACCTTTGTTATTCACCCTATCTGGCCAGTAAGCGAACCTGAAGCGATGGAATACGGCTTGTTTCGCGTCACCCACCATGGCGAGCAAGAATTGCTGCGCAGTGCCTGCCTAGAAAGCCTGACCGACGCCCATCATAAAATGCAGCATCTAGCACATCATCAAGATAGCCATAGCAGCAAGCCGTGAGGCTTAGCTTTACATTTCCTTGGATGGTCTGTGCAGGGTAAGATGCGGGCTTATTTCAACTTCGTGAACCGCCATGGCCCTCAAGGCAACTATTTTTAAGTCTGATTTGCAAATTGCCGATATGGATCGGCATTACTACGCAACCCATCCGCTGGTGATTGCACGCCATCCTTCTGAAAATGATGAACGTATGATGGTGCGCTTATTAGCATTCGCCCTGAATGCCAGCGAATCGCTCGCTTTTACTAAAGGCTTGAGCGATACCGATGAGCCAGATATTTGGGATAAAGATTTAACCGGCGCGATTCAATTGTGGATTGAATTAGGCCAGCCCGATGAAAAGCGGATTCGCCAAGCGTGTGGGCGCGCCGAAAAAGTGGCGGTGTTTACCTATAGTGGCAATAGCGCCGATGTTTGGTGGAAAGGCATTGCCAGTAAACTAGAGCGTTTAGATAATCTGCAAGTGATTAATGTACCAATAGAAATGACTCACACATTAGCCGCACTGGCTAATCGCAATATGCAATTGCAATGCACGATTCAAGATGGGCAAGTATGGTTGGCAGATAACAGCCAATCTATCGAAGCGCATTTTGCGGTTTTAAAAGCATATAAATAATGTAGGGTGGGCAAGTTTTTATGCCCACGCGCAATGTAATAGAGAGTTATCTATTTATGGATTTAAATCAATTAATGCTCGATGTTCGCCAATTTGCTAAAGATCGTGATTGGGAGCGTTATCACACGCCTAAGAATTTATGCATGGCAATGTCGGTAGAAATGGCCGAATTACTTGAGCATTTTCAATGGGATACCGCGGCAGAATCCCAGCAATTAAGCCGTGAGAAGCGCATCGCTGTAGAGCAAGAAATGGCCGATGTACTGCTATATATGATTAGGCTAAGTGATGTGCTAAATGTAGATTTAGAAACTGCCATTCGTGAAAAAATGCTGCTTAATGCCATTAAATATCCACCCCTATCAAAATGACTCTTCCAACTCATCAACAAATCATTCAAGAGACTGAACGCTGGCTAACGACCGCCGTGATTGGTCTTAATCTTTGCCCCTTTGCTAAAGCGGTACACGTTAAAAAGCAAATTCGCTATGTGCTGAGTGAGGCACGCAATATTGATGTTTTGATTGAAATACTGATTACCGAGCTAGAAACTTTAGCTGCTGCAGATCCTGCTGAAATTGAAACTACGCTGCTCATCCATCCCTATGTTTTGGGCAATTTCTTAGCCTATAACGATTTTCTAGAAATTGCTGATTCTTTACTGGAAGAGCTGAATCTAGAAGGCGTTTTGCAAATTGCCAGTTTTCACCCGCAATATCAGTTTGAGGGCAGCGCCCCGGATGATATTGATAACTACACCAATCGCAGCCCCTATCCCACTTTGCATTTAATCCGCGAAGAGAGCATTGCTAAGGTAGAGGCTGATGCCGATGTGATTGTAGAGCGCAATATTGCCAATTTGCGTGCTATGGGCTTAGCGGGTTGGAAAAAACTGTGGGAATAATTCCGGTGGTTTGATCAAATAAGAAGTGGGCAGCATTTACATATTAAAAAATGAACTTTAGCTCTGTATTCTTTCCAAACAAGGATCGCTCGCTAAGGATTTGTTATGCTGTTCCGTATTACTATTTTGTGCTTGGCCTTGGTCATGACTGCTTGCCAAGAAAACCACACTCCTCGCTCTAAGGCTCAAGCAGAAGCGAGCACCCCTGATGTGTTTTTTAAAAAGAACCAAGCCGAATGGGATACCTTGCAGCAGTTTATTGGTCAAAACCCACAAGATATTAATCTATGGGAGCGCGCACCGCTTAAGCATGCACTGCGCTTATTACTTGGCCCTCAGCTGGCTACCTTTAAGCTGTATATAGAAAAATCCAGCCCACTTTTGCAAGATCGCGTGTTGTATGTGACTGGCAGCAGCCGAGAGGAAGGTAAGGGGAAGGCGTATATTCTGATTGATGTTGAAAATAGAAAATTAGAAGTGGGCATTATTAGTAATGGCAAGCTAGAAGTTTTGACTACGCCTGGTGAAGCAATTTATTTTCCTAGCGATTTAGAGCCGATGATAAAGAAATTAAGCATTAGGATGTAAAACCTTGCGGATGATGGGTATAATCTGCGCTGCAAAAGTAGTCCTCGTAGTACAACGGATAGTACAAGTGCCTCCTAAGCGCTAGATACAGGTTCGATTCCTGTCGGGGACACCAGCTTTGTGCTACAAACATCAGCCCGCAAGCTTTATGCTCTGCGGGTTTTTTGTTGCCTGACGTGGTACAGGTTTTGTATGGTTTGCCGCTTTTACCCATAAAAATAGCCCCATAAATTGGGGCTATTTTTATGCTTGGCATTTATGTTTAAAGCTTAAAGCGGCCAAATTGCTCTCTTAGGAAGGCAGCTAGTTGGTTTAGATCATGAACCGTTCTGGTGGCATTTTGTAGATTGGCATCGGATTGTTGCATTTGGTTGGTAATGTTTTCCGCGCTTTGTGCCATTGCGGTTGTGGCATTTTGTTGCTCAAGGGTTGCGTGCGCAATTTCGCCAATCTTAGCCATAACTTCATCCATATTTTCACGGATAGTGCCAATATTGGTTGCCGCTTGCTCGGATAAGTTCACGCCGCTTTGTACTGCAGTGATCGTAGTTTGCATATTATTGACGGCAATGCCTGTTTCTCCACGAATGCCTTCAATCATGCCGGTGATTTCAATCGTTGCAGAAGAAGTGCGTTCTGCCAGTTTGCGTACTTCATCTGCAACAACGGCAAAGCCTCGGCCTTGTTCGCCCGCCCGGGCGGCTTCAATGGCAGCGTTAAGGGCCAGCAAATTAGTTTGGTCAGCAATCTCCTTAATGACGCGGATAATGCCACTAATATCTTGGGCTCTTTGATTGAGGCGATCGAGTAGATTAGATAAATCGCTAACCTCTCTGGCTGATTTGCCAACTTCATTGGCAACTTCTTTAACTGTGGCTGCAGATTGCCCAGATAAGGCACCCGTACTGGTAACGAGTTGATTGGCATCTCTGGAATTATCAGCAATGTGCGAAATGCTGACAGTGATTTCTTCAATGGTTGCTGCATTGGATGCAGATAGATCAGATAATCTTTGCGAGTCATTGGCCAGATCATTTAATACCGAATTGATAGAGCCAATACCGGTGGTTAAGTTTTCTGTTTCTTTACGAATATCAATAAACATATTGCGTAATTGATCGGTGAAGCGATTAAATGCTTGCGCGGTTGCAGCAATTTCATCATTACCATCAATTTCAATTTTGCGGGTTAAATCTCCACCACCTTGAGCAATTTCTTGCATTGCATGACGAACTTTATCAAGGCTACGTAGCATTTTAGTAATTAAAAAACCAGCTAGTGGAATAACGATAATTAATAAAATAACTAAAGCGGCAACAGCTTGTATGATCAGTTGATTGAGCGGTTCCAAAATGACTGATTTATCAATGACTAAGATTAAGTTTAAATCAGTGCCTTCAATGGGTTGAATAAAGACAAATTTTCTTTCACTGGCAATGGTGATTTCAGCTAACTCTTTGCTTGCAGCCATACTGGCTATACTATTGGCATTTAAATCGCTGGATATATCGCTAGTAGGTTTATTGAGCTTATCTTTATCATTATGTGCAAGTATTTGGCCATTTTTGTCTGCCAGAATGGCATAGCCATTACCGGTTAATTTAATGTTTAATACATCTTTCACCACGCCTTCTAAGGATATATCAACGGCGGCAACACCTTTAAAGCCAGCTTCTCCTGTTACAGGGGAGGCAAAAGATAGGATCAGTTGCTTGCTTTCTGCATCTACATAGGGCGGAGTAAGGATGGTTTTTCCTGCCGCTACGGCTTGTTTGTACCAAGGCCTAGATGTGGCATCAAACCCTGCAGGCATATCGACTTTGTGGCCGCTGATAAATTTCTTATCTGGAGTACCGATATAGGCTAAATCAAATTTAGCGCTTTTTTCTGTTTGGTATAAGGCAGGTACGGGGTCATCTGCTTTGGCTAATGCCTCGGCAAGGCCAGAAACAATGTTCTGCTTTTCGCTGACCCAATTACGAAGTACTACATTGTAACCAGTGGCAACACCTACTATTTCATTATGCAGGCTTACATTTACCATTTCATGGCGCATTTTTAAATAGCTGCCAAATGTAAGCACAGAGCCAGAGAGAAGTGTTAAAACCGAGATAAATATAATCAGCTTAACTTTGAGGGATTGATTCATGATTGGTCTCTCTACCGCTACTTATTAATGGTCATTTGCTGAATAAACTGTAAGAATGAATTTAAATATCATTCTCAAGTTCGTTTATTCATCCGCTGGTATAAATACTCCTATTGGTATTATTGCACAAAAAAATATAAAGGCATTAGTAAATGAGGGTTAACTGATGTAAGGTGTTACCCGCGCACGACTCTAATAACTTCATTCACATCTTGCAATTTAATTAAGATTCTTTGTAATTGCTCAGCATCTCTGATTTCTAAAGTAAAGCGCATCATCACTCGCTGATCTTTGCTTTGCGTATTCACTGCCGTGACGTTAATTCGCTCGCGCGCCATAATGTCAGATAGATCTCTAAGTAAAGTGCTGCGGTTATGCGCTTCTACTAATAAATCTGTTGCAAATACATGGCCACGCTGTATGCCCCAATCAGCATTAATTAAGCGCTCCGGCGCGGCGCTAGCTAAGCGTTTTAGTGTGCTGCAATCACTGCGGTGAATAGAAATGCCACGCCCCTTAGTCACAAAACCCATGACGTGATCGGGTGGAACGGGCTTGCAGCATTTAGCCAGTAGCGTCATGAGTTTATCTACGCCCTCAATTAAAATACCTTCGCCATTTCCATTGGCTCTGGCGGCTTTAATAAAGTCGTTGGCGGGTTCTGTTATGGGCTCGATTGGAGCCAAACTTTCTCTGAATGCTTGATTGAGTTCACGCTGGGATATTTCGCCTTGGCCAAGCGCGGCATACAGCTCATCGATGTGCTTGCAGCCTAGCTTAATTGCTATATTGTCTTGATTAGCATCGCGCGCAGCACAGCGAGCCGCCTCTTTATCATAAATAGAGCGGCCTGCCTCAAGCGCGATATCTTGATGCTGTTGGCGTATCCAGTGGCGGATTTTGCTGGCGGCACGGTGGCTTTTTACATAACTATTATGTAGCCAATCTAGGCTAGGGCCGCCTTCTTTGGTCGATAGTATTTCTACTCGCTGACCGTTTTCTAGCGCGGTATAGAGCGGCACAATCTGGCCGTTTACCTTGGCGCCTCGGCAGCGATGCCCTAAATCGGTATGCACATGGTAGGCAAAATCAACTGGCGTGCTGCCCTTAGGCAGGGTAATGACGCGGCCTGCGGGGGTGAGAATATAAATGGTGTCGTCGAATAACTCGGCTTTAAAGGTTTCTGCAAATTGCGTTTCACTGGCCATATCTTCACGCCAGTCTAATAATTGGCGCAGCCAAGCAATTTTTTCTTCATAGCGTGCATCACCTTGGCCGCCTTCTTTATAGCGCCAGTGTGCGGCCACGCCATATTCGGCATGCTCGTGCATCTCTATGGTGCGAATTTGTACTTCAACGGCTTTATCATTTTCACCAATCACGGCGGTATGCAGGCTGCGATAAAAATTACCCTTAGGGTGAGCAATATAATCGTCAAATTCGCCTGGGATAGGCTGCCAAAGATTATGCACAATACCGAGGGCGGTATAGCAGTCTTTTAAATCAGGAACTAAAATCCGTACGGCACGAATATCATAAAGCTCAGAGAAATCGAGCTTCTTTTTCTGCATTTTTTTCCAAATGCTGAAAATATGTTTAGGCCTGCCCATTAAATCAGCTTTTACACCGGCATTATTAAGCTCAATTCTGAGCGTATTTAATACATCATCAATAAATTTTTCCCGATCGACTCGGCGCTCATCCAATAGCTTGGCAATTTTTTTATAGGTATCGGGATGCAGATATCTAAAGCCTAAGTCTTCTAATTCCCATTTTATTTGCCATACGCCTAGCCGATTTGCTAATGGGGCAAATAAATCGAGGGTTTCTTGGGCAATCCTGCGGCGGGTTTCTTCTGGGGCTCGCGCTAGTTCGTGCATGGTTTGCGTGCGCCAAGCTAGCTTAATCAGCACGGCACGGATGTCTTCTACCATGGCGATTAGCATCTTACGTACGGCTTCAATCTGTTGAGCAGCGTCTTGTGATTTGCCGCCCGTGGGGTGCGCCAAGCTGCGTAATTTACTGACCTTACTTGCCCCATCAACCAGCCGTGTTACATCGGGGCCAAATTGGCTGTTGATAAGCTCAAGCGGTTTGTCCAATTGATTGGGCAGGGCAAACAACAGCGTGGCGATTACGGAATTAGCATCTAAGCGCAGATCGGCAACAATCGATGCGCTGGCTACGGCGTGCTGAAATAATGAGCTGCCGGTATCGGCGTGAATTTGTTGGCCGTACTGCTCGAACACCCAATCAATGGCTTGGCGCAAGCGCACGATATCGGTGGGCGGATAGCGCTCAGTCAGCGCGTTAAGCCAGCGATCTGGATCTGCAGCTTCAGCAATAGATTGGGCAAGCGGACGAGTAACGGCAACCATGGCAAATCACATCTAAAAATTAGACAGCAATTTTGCCTACTTTGCGTGGCTAGTCATAGTGTGAACTGACTTTATTGTAAATAATTTCTGGTTTTTTGATAAAAGAGCGCTGCTTTGAGTGGGGTTTTAGAAAATATAGCTCACTTAGGCTGGGGCTAGATCCATCCTATTAACTTAAATAAAATATCACCGTAGTGTGGGTGCAACCTTTGAGTATCTTAATTATCTGTCAGCGCATGATTGCAGCTTGCAAAGTGAGTTAAGCGTTTTGCATTGGTAGATTTAAGCGGTGTTAAAGCAGCCTTATTGACACAGAAGCGGCTGACCGCTCCCGTGTATTTTTTTTAATTTTAGCTTAGCCCAGGCTGCGTATTTCTCAAATAAAGTGGCTATTTTGTTTGCGATTAATAGCGGCTACCAGAGCTTAATTCATCTTGTAAACGGTGTAGCAGCGCTAATCGCTGTGGGCTGATGGTGCCTTCTTCTACCCCCGCACGCATGCCACAATCTGGCTCTTGGCGGTGGCGGCAGTTATGAAAGCGGCAAGTGCCAATACGCTCTTTAAACTCAGGAAAATAAGCAGGTAAATCTTGAGCGGTGATATGGGCAAGGCCAAACGATTGCAGCCCTGGTGAATCAATCAGCGCCGATTCGGCATCTAAGTGATAAAAAGTGGCGTTAGTGGTGGTGTGTTTACCCGCATCCAGTGCGATAGAAATCTCATTCACACGGGCGTTGGCATCCGGCAATAGCGCATTGGTAATGGTGGATTTACCCATCCCCGATTGCCCAACCAGCACAGAGATATGCCCAACTAAGGCGGCGCGTAGTGGGGTGATATCGTTGGTCAGTGCCGAAACTTCGATCACCTTATAGCCCAGATTCACAAAGTACTCTAAACGCTCTTTGGCCGCTGTAGCGCTGGGTAAATCGCACTTATTTAAGCAAATTAAGGTTTGGATGCCACCCGCTTCGGCCGCAATGGCGCAGCGGCTGATTAGCTCGGTAGAAAAGCTTGGCTCTGAGGCCAGCACGATAATCAGCTGGGTGACATTGGCGGCAATCAGCTTGCTTTTCCATGCATCCGAGCGGTAAAGCAGGGTTTGGCGCTCTAATACACGCTCAATCACCGCCTGTTCATCATTGAGAATCTGAATGTCGACTAGATCACCACAGGCGTAGTCCGTTTTTTTACCACGGGTACTGGCCCGAAGGCGCTTGCCACCCGCGCATTCAATAATATAAGACCTGCCGTGGCTAGCGACGATGCGGGCTGTTTCTGTCATGAAGTGGCTTTTAAAGTGAGTGCGTCTGAACGGGCAGCGCAGATAAAATCATTACGGCTAATGCCATTATTGGCGGTGTGGGTGTTCCAGCGTACGCGGCAGCGGCTGTAACTCACGTCTAGATCGGGGTGATGATCTTGTTGATTGGCCATCCAAGCCACCGCATTTACAAAACCCATGGTTTCGTAAAAGTTTTTAAAGCGGAAGGTTTTTTCTAAATACGCTGGCGTCACAATCCAATCTTGTAAATCGGTAGAAAGCATTTCAGCTTCTACTTCGCTGAGCTGTGCTGCGCCATCGATACAGTGTTCGGTACTAAGAGACATGATTTATTCCTTGTTTTTTAGTTTCTTCAAAGCGGCAATGCGCAGCGCTGCCGGAGGGTGGCTATCATAAAATAGACTATGCAATGGATCAGGTGTCAGCGTAGCTGCATTACCCTCGTAAAGCTTGACTAAGGCATTAATAAGATCACCAGCGGATTCTTGCTCTGCTGCGTAGGCATCGGCCTCGTATTCATGTTTTCTTGATGACATGGAGCTTAGCGGCGCAAAAATAAACGTAAACACGGGCATCACTAAAAAGAACAGTAATAGCGCCGTGGCAGTGGATTGGCTATTTACGCCAAGACCCTGATAAAACCATAGCTCTTGTTTTAATTGACCTAAAACCCAGAGCATGCCCAGCATTAAACCAAAGGTCCAAGCCATGCGCTTGGCAATATGGCGATGTTTAAAATGGCCTAATTCATGGGCTAATACGGCGGCCACTTCGCTTGCATTTAAAGACTTAAGCAGGGTATCAAAAAAGACAATCCGCTTGGCTTTACCTAGGCCGGTAAAGTAGGCATTGCCATGGCTAGAGCGCTTAGAGCCATCCATCACATAAATGCCATTGGTTTTAAAGCCACAGCGTTTTAATAAGGATTCAATCCGCGTTTGTAAATGCGCATCGGCTAGCGGTTCAAATTTATTAAAAATAGGTGCAATAAAAGTGGGGAAGGCCCACATCAAGAGCAGAGAAAATCCTACCCACACGGCCCAAACCCACAGCCACCAATAAGCCCCCATCTGATCCATTAGCCAAAGCACCCCAGCCAACAGTGGCAGGCCAATCGCGGTAGCAACGGCGGTGGTTTTAAGCGTATCGGTGATAAAAAGCTTGGCGCTGGTGTTATTAAAGCCATATGAGGCTTCAATTTTAAAAGTAGAGATCAAAGTAAACGGCAGCGTAATTAAGCTATGCAACAGGGTGATGCCTGCAATCAGCGTAACGCCTGCCCAAAGTGGGGAGCTAATCCAGCCAGATAGTTGTTGATTGATCCACTCAATACCACCACCTAGGGTAAATGCTGCCAGCAGCATCGCCTCAAATAGGCTAACGATCATACCAAAACGCGTTTTTGCGACAGTGTAATCGGCGGCGCGTTGGTGTGATGCTTGGGTAATATGGCCATTAAATTCTGCTGGAACGCAGGTTCTATGGCGCTTTACGTGGTTGATATGGCGCATGGCCAGCCAGAGTTGCATGATGACACTGGCCGTTAATGCAAACAGAAAGAGGAGGGAGAACTGATTAGCGTTCATTTGCAGGTAAAATAGCATTTTTGTATGTTGAATAGGGCCAAGTATGCCACAAGACAAGAACCACCTCATCTGGGTTGATATGGAGATGACTGGGCTTGATCCAGAAAAAGAGCGTGTGATTGAAATTGCCGTCATTATTACAGACAGCAATTTAAACCTGATTGCCGAAGGCCCAGTGTTTGTTGTGCACCAAGACGCTAGCGTTTTAGATGCGATGGATGACTGGAATAAAAACACCCATGGCAAATCGGGCTTAATTGATAAGGTAAAAGTATCCACCTTAAGCGAAGCAGAAGTAGAAACGCAGCTGATTGCCTTTTTAGAAGAATACGTACCTAAGGGTGCATCGCCGCTATGTGGTAATTCTGTGCACCAAGATCGCCGCTTCTTAGTGAAATATCTGCCAACTTTGGAAGAATTTTTTCACTACCGCAATCTGGATGTCTCCACGCTCAAAGAGTTGTGCAAGCGCTGGCAGCCAGACGTGGCCAAGCAATTTAAAAAGCGCGGCGCGCATACGGCACTGGCCGATATTCAAGAATCGATTGATGAGCTGAAGTTCTACCGCGAGAACTTTATTCGAGAGCCTGCGGTAGCTGTTCCCGCAGCGGTTTAAAAGGATAGGGGGGGCTAAGTCAATCCTATCAACTTAAGCGAACAATGGAAAATAACGCTTTTGTAGGTTGGGTTAGCTGGTTTATTCGCCTATTAAGAGGGCGAATAAATCAGCGTAACCCAACATTTGGCGCACAAGAATGTTGGGTTACGCGATAAAGCTGCTAACCCAACCTACGAATTCACCTTAAGTTGATAGGATTGGGGGCTAAGTCCCCCATAGGCATTATTAAGAGCAACGATAACAGCCCGTCGTCCCCGTTGTTTTAGTGCCGCTGGATTCCCGCCTTAGGCTTAGCTCAGCGTATGGATAAGTGACGCGTGGGCACAAAATCCTGCTCACCCTACGCATTTGTTTTTATTTGAAATATAAAGGTGCCATCCCCATGTTGGTATTAGCAACTCAACTCGGTCGTGTGCTATTGGCGCGTGGTCAGAGCGTAACAACTGCAGAATCCTGCACGGGTGGCCTGATTGCCGGAGCGATTACCGATGTGGCTGGCAGCTCGGTGTGGTTTGAGCGTGGCTTTATTACTTATTCCAACGAAGCCAAAATGGACATGCTTGCCGTCCCGCCTGATTTTATCGCCAAGCTGGGCGCGGTGAGCGAGCCTGTAGTTGCCGCCATGGTGCAAGGCGCTTGTCATTTAGCCAGTGCTGAATGGGGTGTTGCCGTTAGCGGCGTGGCAGGCCCGGCAGGGGGCAGCGTTGAAAAGCCGGTGGGTACCGTCTGCTTTGCTTTTGCAGGGCCAGCGGGAATTATCACCGAACAAGAATTATTTGATGGCGACAGGCGCGACGTGCGTAAGCAAACAGTACGCCATGCCTTGATTCGCCTGATTGAGTTAATTGAAGAACAAGATTAATTGGATTAACTCTCTTTAAAAGAATGTGTAAGCACAGAGAATACAGTGGGTAAATACAGCATACAGAGAAAAAATAGATCAAACCTTCGTCATTCCCGCGTGTCTTTGGCGGGAATCCAGCTGCGCTGCTGGATCTCCAATATAAACACTCGGGGATGATGACATGCTATTTCGGGCGCTTATTTCGAGTCCTATCCTGGAGGTTTTCTCTGCGTGCTCTGTGCTCTGATTTTTTTCTCTGTGTCTACAGCTCTTTTTAGAAATTGCGCTAATAAGGAAAATAAATGACGACGGTTGTTGTGGTTAAAAAAGGCG
The DNA here is from genome assembly GCF_033446605.1 of Iodobacter sp. CM08. Classification (NCBI taxonomy): domain Bacteria; kingdom Pseudomonadati; phylum Pseudomonadota; class Betaproteobacteria; order Neisseriales; family Chitinibacteraceae; genus Iodobacter; species Iodobacter sp. CM08. The sequence continues at coordinate 147,701 of NZ_JAWQUO010000007.1, forward strand.
ATCAAATCGCCATTGCGGCGGATAGCCAATCTACTTTCGGCGATACTCGTCTTGGTGCAGGTGACGATGCATGTTGGAATAAAATTTTTGCCGCACACGATGGCTATTTTTCAATCGCCGGTAGTGCTGCACACGATTTAGTTTTGCAAGCTGCGCTTAAAAAAGTAAAAAATTTAGACTTTAGTGATCGCCCTGCTATTTTTGAAAGCTTTAGAAAACTGCATCCCAAATTAAAAGATGATTTTTTCTTAAAAGTAGACGAAGAAGACGATGATCCTTACGAATCCAGCCAAATGACCGTTTTGATGGCTAATCCGCATGGTATTTTTGCCGTGTATAGCTTGCGTGAAGTTTACGAATACCAGCGCTTTTGGGGCATAGGTAGCGGGCGTGATTACGCCATTGGCGCCATGAACGCGGTTTACGATAACCCAGATCTCAGCGCCGCCGATATCGCCCGCATTGGCATCGAAGCCGGCTGCGCCTTTGACGTCAGCTCATCCATGCCCATGACCAGCTACACGCTGGAAAAACACAAAAAATAATCTGATTATGTCTCTTGCTCAATTTCATTATAAATATTGTAGGGCGGATGAAACCCGCGTATTTCTTCAGCATGGCTCGCGGGTTTCACCCGCCCTACACATTCAAAAACCAAGCCCAACACTCAAGAAATTCATCTACACAGAGTCCATTGAGCAAGAGACATAATCAGGAAAAATAATGTAGGGTGGGCAGGTGTTTCTGCCCACGCGTTTTTTGGCATCCCCCGCGCGGATAAGCTCACACCCCTCGCGCAAGTTTGTAGAGATAAAATAATGAAAGATTCACTAGAGCGTTTTTTGTTTGATGGCTTGCCAGTACGCGGCGAAATCGTGCAACTAGATGCCACTTACAAAGAAGTGCTTACCCGTCACCCTTACCCGCCGGTCTTGCAAAAACGCATCGGTGAGCTAATGGCCGCTGCTGCCTTGCTTACCGCCACCATTAAGCTAGATGGCACTTTGGTCATGCAATTGCGTGGCAATGGCCCACTTAAAATGCTGGTGGTGGAATGCACCAGCGAAATGACTATGCGGGCTACGGCACGTTGGGAAGGGCTGATTGCCAACGATGCCACACTGGCGGAACTGATCGGCCAAGGTCAGTTCTCCATCATGATTGATCCGCAAGACGGCGAAACCTACCAAGGTATTGTGGGCTTTGAAAAAGGCCAGAGCGTCGCCCAAATCATCGAAACCTATATGCAGCGTTCCGAGCAGCTAGATACCAAGCTATGGCTCGCTGCAGATGGCGAAACATCGGGTGGCTTATTAATTCAAAAGCTGCCTGATGGGCACGGCGATGACGATGGTTGGGACCGTGTCAACGCGCTATCGCAAACTATTCAAGATGAAGAGCTGCTCAACTTACCGCTGCGCGAAACGCTTTACCGCCTATATAACGAAGAAAAAGTTCGCATCTTTGATCCTGTTAGCCCAAGCTTCGCCTGCACCTGCTCCAGAGAGCGCGTGGGTGGCATGCTTAAAATGCTAGGCAAAGAAGAAATCGAAGGCCTACTGGCCGAACAAGGTCACGTGGATGTTGGCTGCGAATTCTGCAACGAAAAATACCAGTTCGATCAGGTAGACGTCACCCAGCTGTTTATTGGGAATGGGATTACTGAGGTGAACCCGCAGGTGCATTAAAAATAAAGCCGGAAATAATCCGGCTTTATTTTTTTAAATTAAATGTATATAGCACCACTAATTTATGAATGCTTTCAATTACTTCTCCGCTTCCGGGTCGAGAATAGGGCTATTAAACCAAGTCCTAATAGTGCATAGGTTTCTGGCTCAGGTACCGGGGTAGTTACATTGATGTTGTCTAATAATGAAGAGTTTGCGAAAGGCCCTGTGCTATAAAAAACAACTTTATTTAAGCCGCTCCAATTAAAAATTGCATGGGTAGCTGAGGTCGTTTGGGCTGCAATATCACTGTGAAAAGTTAAAGTATTTCCGACATAGCCTTCAAAATGGGTTATGCCACTGAGTGTCGCCATGCTCACGTACAGATCGTTTAATTGGAAAGGGTTTGTGCTAGAAAATGAAGCAGGATCACCATAGCCATTAAACGCTACATTATGGCCAGAGATAGTCGCCGCAGTATAATTCCCATCTGTAAAAACGTTGTTCCAAGTAAAGCCATTATAAAGCCCTGTTATTGGGTCGCCAGTACTTGGTAAATCATCAAAATTAATGACTTTTGCAAAAACAGTGGATGAAATGGCAAGAGATAAAGCCAATAAAAAAAATGTTATGGATTGTTGAAATAGCTTCATTTTAAGACTCCAGAAATATTACATTTAAGGTGGTGATTAATTAGCTGCGCCTTCAATAAAAATTTTTAACCTGTTAAAGCAAATAACATCATCGATTCAAAAAAGTGGGTTATTCCGCATAAATTTCAAAATCCCAGATTGAGTATGACCATTGAGGGTATTTTGGGGTGATGCCGGCAATACGAACAAAGCGAGCATAACTTGGTGGAACAGATAACTGAGTGACTCCAGCACTATTCTGGCCTCTTTTTTGGTAAATGCTCGTCCATTTGATTCCATCTGAAGAGGTTTGGATATCATAATCAATAGCAGATGCTATTTCCCAATTGATAACTATTTTATTAAAAAAAGTGTTTTTTCCAAGGTCAACTTGCAGCCATGCTTTATTATCAGTTTCAGCGCCTGCCCATCTGCTCCTACTATTACCATCAGTGGTTGCTTCTGGAGAATATGCTTGAGCGGTACCACATGCGTAACAGCTAGAGGCTGTAGTAGGTTTACCTGCGGCTAAATCCCCTTGTTTAAATTCAAATGAATTAGTCATACTTTTTACACTTATCCCTGTTCCTGTCCCTATTTTATTGGCGAGTAAACTGAATTGTCCGTAGTTCATGGGTAGAGCATCAGTTGTGCTCCATGTTTTTTGGGCTAAAGCAATAAGAGTGGGCTGAATTAATGCGTCAACATACTGATCGCTGTATTGCACGCCAATGGCTGCATTATCATTCCACAAGGGAATGCCAGCACCTAGAAATTGGCTAGGTGCATTTTTGCCTGAATAAGGGGGGAGCCAATTGATATACAGTTTTTGGCTATCACCACCTAGATTATAGGCTGCGCCGAGAGCAACATTATCTGTGTAGTCGGACTTTGCAACTAAATAGTTTTCCCAGTCGATGTAATTTGCTTTAAACCCATCATTGAGTACATTGTTTAGTGAGTATTGAGAACTCAACCAAGCGTCGATAATGATCTCTGGATCTAAACGTTTTCCACTAAAGCCAAGTGCAGTGGCAGACCCCCATATTCTAGGTGTTTTACCTTTGCTTTTTAGGTATATGCTTAAGTTATTGACGTATGAAATATAATCTTCAGCATGGTTGTGATCGTATTCATCTGCTCCAAGGTGAAATTGCTTGCTGCTAAACCAAGGTAAGAATTCGTCTAAAACTGATTTTATAAAAGGTAGTGTTTTAGGGTTGCTTAAATCAAGCATGCTTTTATTAGATGGTATTGCAATTTCAGGTTTGAAATTAGTAAATGCTAAGGCGTGAGCGGGAGTGTCAAATTCAGGAATAATTTCAATGCCATATATCGCACCTGCAAGCTCTATTTGTTGCCAGTCGCTTTTAGTGTAAGCGCCATCCTTTGCAGCTAGGTCTATGAATTTTGCATTGCTTGATTTTAAACGGAAAGCTGCATAGTTATTATTTTGAATACTATTGTCATTAAGGTGAATATGAAACTGATTTAATTTGAAGTAACTTAAAAATCGAATGGTATCTATTAAATAGTCTTTGCTAAAAAAACGCCTGCCAACATCAAGCATAAACTTTCTTTCTTTTAAGTCGGGGTAATCAGTGGCAGTGCCTACGGGTATTTTTTTTGATTGCTTTAATATTTGCAGTAAGCTTCTTGTGCCAAATACTGCTGCTTGATATGTTTCACCAGTTATATTTACCTCATTGCTAATTTTAAGTTGATATCCTTCAATATTATTTGTGAGTGTTTTGCCCTGCTGAATATCCAATGTAATATTAGTGTAGTCTCCTGAACTGGGGTAGAGCTTTGAAAGGCCAGTAATATCATTTGCTAATTTTTTTCCATTGATGACTTGTACTTGTGAACCAATGGAGTTGTGTATTTCTCTAGCTAGCTCTCTTGAAAATGCTTCAAACTTTGGGTCTACAAACATAATTCTTATTTTATGAGATAAATCAAGCTCACCCTCGCCCCCATTCCAAAGCCTTAAAGAAGGAATAGTTTTAGGTATGGGGTTTACAGTAGCATTAACGATGCCAGTATATAAACTGAAAGCAAATATGGTTAAAGGTAATAAGTATTTATTCATTTTGCTAGCTCCATATAAAATAAGGAATTAGCTGCACGTTTACTTTTCGCAGCTAATTCATAATATTTTTTTTACTGGAGGAAGTAAAGATTCATTCTTTCGTGTTGATTTCATTTGTTTTTTTTATTCTTTCTTGGTGTTTACATTTCTTTGTGTTGTTACATATGTTTACATTCTTTTTTTTTATATACTGATAAGCAGCTAAGCCCAAGATGGTTTATTCTTTTGCTACAAGCCTTGTTTTACTTAATTACTTTGTTAGAAAACTTAGCTTGTACTAGTTAGTTTAATTTTGTAATTTATATTTATTTTTTATAAGTAAAATTATGTACCTATTTGTTTGAGGCTATTTTTCATGTTCATATTTTCATATAAATGGATTTATATTGCTTTTAGATGCATTTTTTTAATTTAAAAAAACAAAAATATTATCTTACTTGTTTTGTTTGTAGTAAAAATATTCATGTAATAAATAGATTATGTAACATTGTGCTCAGTCGTATCTAGCTGATGAGCGGTTGAATGGAGATAAGTTTATTGGGCTTTATTTGATCAAATGGGTAAGGATATCGCTATGAATTTTTCTAGCTCTTAGGGTAGTTCAGGTCATTAACTCAGAATGCGTTGTATAGGGGCATAAAAAAACCGCCCTGATAATCAGGGCGGTTATGGCTTAAAACACTTTATTCTGCCGCAGGCTGTTGCCAAGGCAGGGGCACGTTGATGCCGTTGAGTAAGAAGCTACCTTTTTCTAACGAGGCTTTGGCAGAGAGCAGGCCGTTTTCGCTGCGGATCAGGTTTTGATCGGTGAGCTTATTGATCTGGCCTTCTACAAATTGCCCTGCTAGATAATCAAGATCATCGGCTGCCACGCCGCTATCTGGGCCGCCAAACATATTGCGGGCTTGCCACATCACCATGGTTTCAATCACTTTACGCGGTACCGAGAAATCAGCCTTGGCGTGCAGTTTATTCACGAATTCCACTGGTTTATCTAAGTCGGCAGGCTGGAAGCCTTTTAGGCCTACTTCGGTAGTGAAGTGGATGGAGCCATCGGGCAGTTTAACGTCAAACTTTTTGATGGCTAAGAGCGGGTCGTGGGTGAGCAGTGGCATGCCGTGAGTTTTAACCAACTTAACTAGCTCGTTTGAAAACTGATCGCGGCTAAGCTGTTTCTTTTGTAGTGCGGTAAATTCGTCGGCAAGCTTGGCAAGGGTTGGGCCGTGCAAATGGCTGGCCGTGGCTTGCACTTCGGCTGGGCCGTAAGGTTGGTCGTCTAGAACCAGCTTGGCTAGGTTGATATTTGCGCTGCCATTGATAAACTCACCTTCCTCGCTGATTTTTCCTGCGTAGGCTAGGTTTTCTAGCTTGAGCTTGATCGGTGTGCCTTCAAGCAATTGCATATCAAAGCCAGCCAGCTTGGCTTGGGTGTTGCCAAGCATCACGCCCGTTTTACCGCGTACATGATCAAAGCCAAAGGTTAAATCATTAAAGGCGAAAGAGAGCTTGCCTTTGGCTCCACCGGATAGGCCGGGCGCATTGGCAATCAGTCTTACGCTGTTAAAATCGCCGCCGTAATTTAGCGTGGCATTAAAGCCTTTCCAATTGGCTTTTACGCCAGAGATGGCTTCTTCGTAATCAAAGCTGGGTACTTTAATATCAATGACGCCATCGTCATTAAAGCCGATTTTATTTTCAATATGAATGGGTTTTTGTGCGCCAAAGAACTGAGTTAAAAACTTTTGAGTTTCTGGCGAAAACATAAATTCCGATTCAACCACCGCTTTATATGGGTGTAGGTTAAATCGGCTAAGCAGCGGCAATGGGCCGTGCTGGATATGCTGGGTATAGGTGACTTCAAATTTAGGTAGCTCGGTGCCTGCGCGCTCAATAAAAAAGCGATATAGCTCAGGGTTAAGCAATAGCGCGGTTTTTTCGCTAGAGCTAAACCAGCCGCGCTGATATTCACGATTTTTTACAATAAAGTAGGGCAGGCTGCTTAGCCATTCGTGCTGCTTTTGCAATGTGTTTTCTGCAGCTTTACCTGCAACATAGGCCCCGCCAATATAGGCAGTAGACAGTATGGCGGCGGTAATTGCACTGCCCAGTAATACTTTACGTTTCACCATTTTCTCCGGCATTCAATAACAAGCTTCGTATTGGGATAGCTTGACAGAAAAACGGGCGCTTGTGGCGCCCGCTTTGATGGGATTAAATCCGATTCGCCAGTTCTACGGCTTTACCGATGTAATTCCAAGGAGTCAGCTCTTTCAGGCGGGCTTTTTCTAGCTCAGGGATTTCTAAACCATCAATAAATACCGCCAGTGCTTCGCGGGTAATGCCACTTTTGCCACGTGTGAGTTCTTTTAATTGCTCATACGGATTTGGCACGGCATAGCGGCGCATCACGGTTTGAATTGGCTCAGCGAGCACTTCCCAATTGGCATTCAGGTCATCAAGCATGGCTTGGCGATTGACTTCCAATTTGTTCAAGCCTTTTAAGCAGGCCACATAAGCAAGCAAGCTGTAACCTAAACCCACACCCATGTTACGCAAAACGGTGGAGTCGGTTAAGTCACGCTGCCAGCGGCTGATGGGCAGTTTTTGCGATAGGTGCGTGAGCATTGCATTGGCCATCCCTAGATTGCCTTCGGAGTTTTCGAAGTCAATTGGGTTTACCTTATGCGGCATGGTGGAGGAGCCAATTTCGTTTTTATTGACGCGCTGTTTAAAGAAGCCCAGCGAGATATAGCCCCAGATATCACGGTTCATATCAATCAGAATGGTGTTGGCACGGGTAAACGTGTCGTACAGCTCGCTCATATAATCGTGCGATTCAATTTGCGTGCTGTAGGCGTTAAAGCTGATGCCTAGGCTTTCTACAAAGCGGCGGCAGAAGCTTTCCCAATCAAAATCAGGGTAGGCGGAGATGTGGGCATTGTAGTTACCTACCGCGCCATTGATCTTGCCTAACAGCTCGATTTTTTCAATGCGCACCAATTGGCGCTCAAGGCGGTAGGCCACATTGGCCATTTCCTTGCCCATGGTGGTTGGCGTAGCTGGCTGGCCGTGGGTGCGGCTCATCATTGGCGCATCGGCTAAATCATGGGCCAGCTCTTTGAGCTTGCTGACCATTTCTTTGAGCTTAGGCAGCATCACGGCGTCACGCGCGCCTTTTAGCATTAGGGCGTGGCTCAGATTATTGATGTCTTCAGAGGTACAAGCGAAGTGGATAAACTCGCTGGCAGCGCTGACTTCCGCATTGCCAGATAAGCGCTCTTTCATCCAGTATTCAACGGCTTTTACGTCGTGATTAGTGGTGCGCTCAATGGTTTTAACTTCGAGCGCGTGCTCGGGTGAAAACTGGGCGACAACCGCATCGAGTTCAGCGATGGTGGCTGCAGAGAATGGTTTAATCTCTTCAATGGCCGCTTCTGCAGCAAGGGCTTTTAGCCAAGCAATTTCAACGGCAACGCGGTTTTTAACCAGCGCGTACTCGCTAAAATAAGGACGTAAATCGGCGAGCTGTTTTTCATAACGACCGTCGAGTGGGGATAGGGCAGTAAGGGCTGAAAGTTCCATTCTAAGCCAAGTCTCACGTCTACAAAAATCAAGGCGCTAATTTTAACACAGCCGCCGCATGCTGCTCTGTGCAAACTGCATTAGCGGAGAAATCTATTTGCCAAAAAGTAGGATGAGTGTTGTTTTTACAGGGGTTTGTTAATTTGTAGCGTTTATCAAGGGCGGTTTGTATCAGTATCCTACTTAAGCTTTAAGCAATAGCATGCTTTGATGAAATCTTATGTAGAGAGACGCCTTGATCTGTTTGCAACGCTAGAATAAATAAGGATGACAGCAGCGGCGGCTCTTGTAAGAATGGCGCTACAAATATAAAGAAAAGGATGGGGGAAATGAACACACAAATTACACCTGATTGGCAAAACTGGATTGTGGAAAACTTGGCGAGGGGCTGCGTGCCGCAATCTTTGGTGGAAGTGATGGCGGGCAAGGGCTTTGATCCTATTTTTGCCAATGCGATTGTTTTTCATTTTTCGAATATTTCAACGCAAGCTAAAACCGCTTTGCCTGCTGCTGCGGTGCCTGCTGGCTATGTTGCCGAGCGGCCGCGGTTTCCCATGCAAGGTAGCGTGATTCAAACGCATGATAGGCCGGTGCGGGTAACGACTAGAATGAGCGCACCCGTGGTGGTGGTGCTGGACGATATCTTGTCGCCAGAAGAATGCGATGAGCTGGTGCGTTTATCTAAAAGTAAGTTAAAGCGCTCTACTATTGTTGATCCGCAAACTGGAGCGGAAGAAGTGATCGATGATAGAAGTAGCTTTGGCACCTTTTTTAATGCCAATGAAAGCGAATTGATTACCCGCCTAGATCGCCGTATTGCCGAGGCAATGCACTGGCCGCTTGAAAACGGCGAGGGGCTGCAAATTTTAAATTACAAAATGGGCGGTGAGTATAAGCCACACTTTGATTACTTCCCCGTAGCAGACCCAGGCAGCCAAGTGCATTTAAAAAATGGCGGCCAACGGGTATCCACCATGGTGATCTATTTGAATGATGTGGAAGAGGGCGGTGAAACGATTTTTCCTGAGCTGGGCATGGCGATTTCACCAAAGAAAGGCTCGGCGGTTTATTTTGAATACTGTAATAGCCATAGCCAAACCGATCCACTCACGCTACACGGCGGCAACCCTGTGATCAAAGGCGAAAAATGGATCGCCACCAAGTGGATGCGCCAAGGGCGCTTTGGCTGATTAAGTCAGGATGTTTTATCTTGCCCACGCGGCTAACGCGTGGGCACAGGTGCCCACCCTACAGTTGATCTGCCCTGCGTAAACTCAGCGGCTCGCCGTGTTCTGCCGTCTGGTTAATTTGCGCTAGCCAAGGTGCAATATCAATGTCGCGCTCAGCCAGCCAGGCGTCGTTGTAATAAGAATGCGCATAGCGCTCGCCGCTGTCGCAAAGCAGGGTAACAATGCTGCCACTTTGCCCAGCGGCTTTCATTTCTAGCGCTAAAGCCAGTACCCCCGCTAAATTACATCCGGTAGACCCGCCAACGCGCCGCCCCAGTTTGGTCGCTAGCCAGCGTGTAGCGGCAATTGAGAGTGCATCGGGCACTTGAAACATGCTGTCGATCACTGATGGGATAAACGATGCTTCTACTTTAGGCCGGCCAATGCCTTCGATTAAAGAGCCGCAATGCAGGCTTAAGCTGCGATCCTTGCTACAAAACGCATCAAAAAACACCGAGTTATCAGGGTCCACGCAGGCAATTTTGGTGGCGTGCTGGCGGTAGCGCACATAGCGCCCTAGCGTGGCTGATGTGCCGCCGGTGCCGCAGCTAGCCACAATCCATTTTGGAATAGGGTGCGGCTCCAGCGCCATTTGGGCGTAGATGGATTCGGCAATATTATTATTGGCTCGCCAATCGGTGGCGCGCTCGGCATAGGTAAATTGGTCCATAAAATGCCCGCCCGTTTCGGCGGCAAGCTTGAGCGATTCGCTATGCAGCGTGGTGGGGTCGCTGACCAAATGGCAGCGGCCGCCATAAAAAGTAATCGCAGCGATTTTTTCTGGGCTGGTGGATGCGGGCATTACCGCAATAAATGGTAGACCTAGCAGCCTAGCAAAATAGGCTTCAGAAATCGCGGTTGAGCCGCTAGAGGCTTCAATTACCGTGCTTTTGGCGTGAATCCAGCCATTTGCCAGCGAGTATAAAAACAGCGAGCGCGCTAGGCGGTGTTTTAAGCTGCCCGTTGGGTGACTGGATTCGTCTTTTAAATAAAAGTCGATACCTGGGAAGCCAGGCAAAGTGAGCGGGATTAAGTGAGTATCGGCAGAGCGGTTAAAATCAGCTTCAATGGTGCGAATTGCACGAGCAACCCAAGCGCGGCTATCAGTCATATTTATGCTCATCTTTTGGCAAATTAGAGCACAGCATTCCATGAGTACAGGCTGGATTCAAGTTAAAAGGGAATTTACTTAGGCGGGGAGTAGGCAAAATAAAAGGCACTTCGCGTGCCTTTTATTTTTTATAACTAAGGGATTATTTCTTTGCTGCAGGCTTGCTCGCTTCTGGTTTAGCAGCGGGCTTAGCTGGTTTTTCTGCCTTGGCTGCAGAAGCCATTGGTTTTTCCATTTTTGCTGCGGGGGCGGCTGTTTTACCACCTACAGAAACTTCAGCTTTGACTTTATTGAACACGCCGTCTTTGATACCAGGTACTTTTTTCAGGTCTTCAACGGTTTTAAATGGGCCATTTTTGCCGCGATATTCAACAATCGCTTTTGCCTTGGCTGGGCCAAATCCGTTGACGGCTTCTAACTCTGTTTGGCTAGCAGTGTTAATATCCACCACCGCAAATGCCATACCGTGAAGTGCAAAAGCGCTTAATAATGCGATTAGCCATTTCTTCATGAGATTCCCTTTATTTAAGATAAACAGACGGGCCCTGAGGGCAATGCCTGCTTAATATAGCATGCCTTGTTAGCAAGTGCTTTTCGCGTCAGATTAGGTTCAGTTTATGGTTGCAATTACACCCGAACAAGCCGTGGGGCATTATGAAAACTTCCCTGTGGCATCCCTGCTATTACCCCGCAAATATCGCAAAGCCGTGGCGGCGGTGTACCACTTTGCCCGCCATGCCGACGATCTGGCCGACGAGGGCGATGCCACGCCCGCAGAGCGCCTAGCCGCGCTGGCCGCTTGCCGTGCAGAATTAGCCCTGATGGCGGCAGGGCAAACCCCGCTAACAGCGCGCTATCAGGCGTTGGCCGTGTCCACGCAGCAGTATCAAATCCCAATCCAGCTTTATCACGATCTGCTGGATGCCTTTACCCAAGACGTAACCAAACACCGTTTTGCGGATTTTGGTGAGCTAATCTATTACTGCCGCCGCTCTGCCAACCCCGTTGGGCGTATCTTATTGCATATTTTTGGGCTGGCTACGCCGCGTAATTTGGCCTTGTCTGACGGCATTTGTAGCGCCTTGCAGCTAATTAATTTTTGGCAAGATGTAGAAAAAGACTGGGCCAATGGCCGGGTTTATTTCCCGCAAGCTGATTTAGAGCGCTTTGGCGTGAGCGAAGCGCAAATTGCCGCTGGCGAAATCAACGCCAACTGGCGGCGCTTAATGGCGTTTCAGGTGCGGCGCAGCCAAAAAATGCTGCACGCCGGAGCGCCGCTAGGCAAAATCTTGCTAGGACGAGTTGGCCTAGAGATTCGCCTCACCATCCTTGGCGGCGACGCTATTTTAGAAAAACTAAAGCTCGAGCCCGATGTCTTCCGCCACCGCCCCGTACTGGTCTGGCGCGATTGGCCCAGATTGCTATGGCGGGCGCTGCGGGCTAAGTAAACATTCGCCAGCCCTGCTATAGAGAGTGAGTGGAGGTGGGCCGATGCTTAGATTTTGTGTGCTGCTACTATTTTTAACGGCGTGTAAGGCCGATCAGCCCGCCGTGCTTGCTGGCGTGGTGATTAAAGTGCTGGATGGTGATTCCTTAATTATCCGTGACGCGGCCAATCAAGAGCACGCACTACGGCTGGCTTTTATTGATGCCCCCGAATACAGCCAAGCTTTTGGCAGCGAGTCACGGCGCAGCCTAGATCGGTGGGCTTATCAAAAAACGGCAGTTGCAACGGTCATCGATACCGATAAATACCAGCGCAGCGTGGTGCTGCTACAGATTGCCGGCAAAGATATCAATGCCGAGCAAGTAAAAGCAGGCTTAGCTTGGCACTACCAGCATTTTGCCAAGGGCAAGCAAAGCACAGCGCAATTTGCGCTCTACCAAGCTGCAGAAAGCGAAGCCCGCGCCGCCCAGCGCGGGCTATGGCAAGAAGCCAGCCCCATCCCGCCCTGGGATTACCGCAGGGCGCATCCTAGATAAGCTGATTGGGGCGTATTTCAGCTGCTTTTGTAGGGGCAGTTAGTCTGATGTTATGTAGGGTGCCAATAAGTCTGAGGGTTTATCCAGACGCATTGCACCATGTTGGCAATGAGGTTGCGTTTAGGCTAGCCGAGATTATGGCAACGGCGGTGCAATGCGCTTCGCTTGGCGACGTAAACGTCGCAAGCAAAGCTTATTGGCACCCTTGTATCTTGTTCCCTGTGGTGGTTAGCTACTACCACACGAGGTGAAGTGAGCTTGATAGCGCCCTTAAGGCATCGACCTTGTTTTGTAGATAAAGCCCTTCACCTCACT